>NZ_SMJY01000063.1:0-27193 GCF_004348355.1 Micromonospora sp. KC721
CGCCCCGGACACCGCCAGCAGACCCGTGAAGTCCTCCTCGTCGGAGATCTCCGGCCCACCACACTCATGCACCGCCACGATCCCCAGCGACGCCGCATGCCCCAGTGCCACCCGCTGCGCCGCCACCCGCTGCGCCCGACTCACCGACCCGAACGCCACCGCCCGCACCACGTGGTGCGCGTCCCGCCGCAACCACCCCGACGCGTCGAACCCCACGGCGGACACCACCTGCGGACACGCCGCCAACAACGCCCCCGACACCAACGCCGAATGCATCGACGCCTGCGACAGGTACACCCGCCGCCCCCCGGCCGCCCGGTCCAGATCGTCCGCGCCCGGCGGCACCGACGCCACCCAACCCGACTCGTCCCAGCCGTGCCCCAACACCACCGCGTCCGCCGGCAACCCACCGGCGAACGCCGCCACCGCCGCCAGCAACTCACCCGCCGACCGCACACCCGACACGTCCAGACCCGACAACGCCAGACCGGTGTCCGTCGCATGCACGTGCGCGTCCACGAACCCGGGCGTCACCAACGCCCCCGCCAGATCCACCACCCGGTCCGCGGACGGCGCGTCCGCGTCCACCCCCAACCACACGATCCGGCCGCCGGACACCAGCAGGGCCGTCGCGTTCGGGTCAGCAGGACAATGCAGCAGACCGCCGCGGTACAACGTCGAGAGGTTCGTCATGGCGTCAGTCTGCCGCCAGCCGGGCCTCGAACAGATCACGGACCCCCGGCTCCGCCCGCAGCAGATCCAGCGCGAACGCCGCATGGCCGGGCACGTACCCGTTGCCCACCAGCATCGTCACGTCCGCCGCCAGACCCTCCGCGCCCAACGCCGCGGCCGCGAAACTCGTCGCCATCGAGAAGAAAACCACCGTGCCACCGTCCGCCGTGGCCAGCACCGCCCCGTGCTCACAACCCGGCACGTCCACACAGACCACCGTCACGTCCGCCGGCGCACCCAACGCCGACGTCACCGCCGTCGACAACCCCACCGGATCCCGCGCGTCCGCCACCGCCACCACGTCGGCCACCCCGGCCGCCGCCAGCGCGTCCCGCTCCGCCGCCACCGGCACCACCCCGACGGTACGCACGCCACCCGCCCGCCGCGCCGCCGCCAGCGACAACGACCCGCTCTTGCCGGCCCCACCGATCACCGCCACGCCGACCGGCCGGGTGTCCCCCTCACGCGCCCGATCGGCCACGTACCGCCCCACCACCCGCGCGGTCAGCGCCGGCGCGCCACACACGTCCAGCACCGCGAGCGACAACCCCGGACGCAGGTCGGCCGGCAGCACCGCCGCGATCGACCGCGCGAACAGGATCGCGTACCCGTCGCACGGAACCTGCTCGCCGCGCCCGTCCCAGCCGGCCAACCCGTCGAGGATCCGCAGCGGCGTCAACGTCAGCGACACCAGCGTCGCCACCCGGTCGCCGACGGCCAACCCCAGCGGGGACCGCCGGCCGACCTCCTCCACCGTGCCGATCAGCATGCCGCCGGAACCGGTCACCGGGTTCTGCATCTTGCCCCGGGTCGAGATGATCTCCAGCACCTCGGCGCGGATCTGCTCCCCGTCCCCGCCGTGCTTCTCCGACAACTGCCGAAAACTCGCCGCGTCCAGGTTCAACCGCTCCACCCGGATGCGTACCTCGTTCGGGGCGATCCGGGGATCGGCGTCCAGCCGCCATGCCGCCTGCGGCAGCACTCCCGCCGGTTCCACAACGCGGTGCAGACCCACCGGTGACGTCACGCCGACCTCCCCTCTCAGCCGCGCGAAGCCCTGGCCAGGACTCGCATCGCGGGAAAACTTACGGCAGACTAATTTCTTCACCGGATATTTTCCAGTAGCCTTCGGGCCGCTGATCATCCGCACCACGCACCGAGGAGGGGCCGTGACCCAGACCCAACCGGTTGAGACCATCCCTCAACCCCGTCACGCCCCGGTCGCCGTGCCGACCGCCGGGCAGCCGTACGAATACCGGCGCAGCCCCCTGGTCGAACCCGACTGGACCCGCTTCCCCGGCTGGCGCCACATCACCCGCGAGCAGTGGGAGAACGCCCAGTGGCAGCGCGTCAACTGCGTCAAGAACATCAAGCAGCTACGCGCCGTCCTCGGTGACCTCGTCGACGAGACCTTCTACGCCGACCTCGACGCCGACCAGAAGGCCCTGGCCACCATGTCCATGCTGGTGCCGCCACAGATGATCAACACCATGGTCCCGTTCGCCCCGGTCACCACCGAGGCGTTCCTGGCCGACCCGGTCCGGCGCTACATGATCCCCGTCGCCTCCGACCGCCGAACCGACTGGCCGTCACACCCGTACGCCAGCCGCGACTCCCTGCACGAACACGACATGTGGGTCGCCGAGGGCCTCACCCACCGCTACCCCACCAAGGTCCTCGCCGAACTGCTCTCCACCTGCCCGCAGTACTGCGGCCACTGCACCCGCATGGACCTGGTCGGCAACTCCACCCCCGCGGTCGACAAGCTCAAACTCACCCTCAAGCCCGTCGACCGCTACGACGCCCACATCACCTACCTCAAGGCCCACCCCGGCGTGCGCGACGTCGTCGTCTCCGGCGGCGACGTCGCCAACGTCCCCTGGCGCAGCCTCGAGTCCTACCTGATGCGGCTACTCGAGATCGAGACCATCCGGGACATCCGCCTCGCCACCAAGGCACTCATGGGCCTGCCCCAACACTGGCTCCAGCCCGACGTCGTCGAGGGTCTGGAGCGCGTCGCCCGCACCGCCGCCCGACGCGGGGTGAACCTGGCCATCCACACCCACGTCAACCATGCCCAGTCGCTCACCCCACTGGTCGCCAGGGCCGCCCAGACCGCCCTCGACGTCGGTGTGCGCGACGTCCGCAACCAGGGCGTCCTCATGCGCGGCGTGAACGCCTCCGCCCCCGAGCTGCTGGACCTCTGCTTCGCCCTGCAGGGCGAAGCCGGCATCCTGCCGTACTACTTCTACATGTGCGACATGATCCCCAACGCGGAACACTGGCGGGTCCCGGTCTGGCACGCCCAGCAACTCCAGCACGACATCATGGGCTACCTACCCGGCTACGCCACCCCACGGATCGTCTGCGACGTCCCCTTCGTCGGCAAGCGCTGGGTGCACATGCTCACCGAGTACGACCGGGAACGCGGCATCTCGTACTGGACCAAGAACTACCGCACGTCGATCGAGTCGGCCGACCTTGAGGCGCTGAACAAGCGCTACGCCTACTACGACCCGATCGACACCCTGCCGAAGTCCGGACAGGCGTGGTGGGAGACCCACCGCGATCACTGATCCGGCCCACGTTGAGGCGCGGCCACTCGGTGGCCGCGCCTTGTTATGAGGGGGCTGTTGGTCTGCGCTGACGCGACTTCTTCGTTTCTCACACTTCGTAAGCCGTCCTAGGAAAATAGGTTGAAAAAGTCGGGGTGATTCGCTGCCGGCCGTCATCGGCTCCGACCGCACGGCAGCGAGCATCTGCCGCAGCAGGAGGTCCGTGCGGGGGGTCAGCGCCGGGCGAGCCACTGCCGGCAGGTCCAGGATGCCGGCCCGTCCCGTCGCCTCCTGCGCGCACCGCAGGAACGGCTGCACCGGAAGCGGCCGGTCGTCGGCACCGCACCGGCCTCGACCTGGAACCAGGAGACCAGCCCCGCGGCAGCCGCGGCGAGGGGATGACGCCAGCCGGCGTCGTTCATGCCCCACAGCCCCGGCGCCCGGAGGATGCCTCCTCGCATCCGCCTCCGGCGTCCGTGTCGTCGAGCCAGCCCATCGCCACCGACCGGTGCCAGAACAGCAAGTACGCGTCGAGTTCCGACCCGGGATCGCGCCAGGCGTGCGGGACCAGCTCGCCGTACAGAGCGGCGAACAGGGTGCCCCCGGTCCACCGAGCCCCGGTCACCACCCCCGGCTGTGCATTGTGCTCCGACATGCCTGCTCTCCCCCGATCGTCGCCGGACGACGCCGGCAGTACACCATTCGACCGTCGTTGCCGGCCCGGCTCACTCGGTGGGCCCGCACACCCCTCCTCGGGCATCCTAGGAGGATAGGTGAATGCCGGTCGCCGAGCCGGGCCGCGTCGGGACTGGTTGACTGAGGGGCATGAGCGAGATCGTCCTGGTCCGGCACGGTGAGACCACCTGGAGCGCCAGCCGTCGGCACACCTCGTACACCGACCTGGAGCTGACCCCCGACGGGGAGCGCCAGGCCCGCGCGCTCGGCGGCGCGCTCGGCGGCGTGCTCGGCGGCCGGCGCTTCGCCCGGGTGCTGACCAGCCCACGCCGGCGGGCCCTGCGCACCGCGCAGCTCGCCGGCCTCATGATCGACCGGACCGACGAGGACCTGGTCGAATGGAACTACGGCGAGTACGAGGGACGCACCACCGCCGACATCCACGACGACCACCCCGACTGGAACCTCTGGACCGACGGCTGCCCCGGCGGGGAATCCCCCGAGCAGGTGGGCCAGCGGGTCGACCGGCTACTCGCCCGGGTCACGCCCCTGCTGGACCAGGGCAGCGTCGCGCTGGTCGGGCACGCCCACTGCCTGCGCGTCGTCGGCGCCCGCTGGATCGGCCTGCCGCCCTCCGGCGGCGGCAAACTGCGGCTGGACACCGCCACCATCTCCGTCCTCGGACACGAGCACGGCCGGCCGGTCATCCTGCGCTGGAACGCCGGTTGAGCAACCAGACGACGGGTACGTCGAACTTGTGCACCTGTGCTCGGCCGCGTTCAGGATGCCGAGGAGCTGCCGGGAGACTGGAAGATCGCGCAGCGCCCGCACGTTGTCTCCGGGCATGAGGATCAGCGAAGCCTCCCGAGTCAGCGGTGTGAGTGCCAGGTCGTTGCGGTACTACGAGGACGAGGGCTTGATCGTTCCTGGTCGGTGCGGCAATGGGTACCGTGACTATTGCGGGTCCACCATCGACCGCGTCCGTGTCATCCGTTCACTGCTGGAGTCTGGGCTGCCGGTGCGGTTGATCAAGGATGTCCTGCCCCACCTCACTGCTGAACCTGACCCCGACGCGGGTGTGGTGTGCGTGGGGTTCATGCAGGAGGTGCAGAGGTATCGCGATCGACTCGCCGCCCGCATCGCCAGTCTCAGCGATCAGCAGGCGGCGCTCGATGCCTACCTGCGCGAGGCTCGCCGGGCTGATCGGTGACCGGACTTGACCCTGACATCAGTGTGAGGGTCCTACCGTCCGGTGTATGGAGATCAACGAGCAGCACAAGGCCGCTGGGCAGACGGTACGGGCACTGGTCCAGCGGTCGCGCCGGGGACCAGAGGATCTGACCCTCGCGACCGATCAGCGCCGTCCCATCCCGGGGGCCGGCGAGTACCTGATCCGAGTGGGCGCCGCCGGAGTCAACTTCGCGGACGTCATGCAGGGCTACGGCACCTACGGAGGAGGCCCCCAGGCACCGTACGTGGCGGGCTTCGAAGCCGCCGGCGAGATCGTGGGTGTCGGCCCGGACATCGACAGCCCGCTCCCCCTTGGCACCCACGTCGTCGGCACTGGACCGGGTGCCTTCGCGCAATACATGACGATGCCGGCCGCGGGTGTACTCCCCGTCCCTTCCGGCTGGAGCGACGCCGAAGCTCTCGGCCTGGTGCTGAACTGGGCAACCGCACTGGCGGCACTGAAGCCGCTGGGCGAGATCAAGACAGGTGACGTGGTGCTCGTCCATGCCGCAGCCGGAGGCGTGGGGCAGGCCGCTGTCCGCCTCGCCCGCCACTACGGTGCGCGGGTGATTGCCACGGCGTCACCGGATAAGCACGCCACCGTCAGAGCGCTCGGCGCCGACGAGGTCCTGGACAGCGGTCGCCCCGATCTGGCCGAGGCGATCACCCGCCTGACCGGCGGGGTGGACCTGGTCCTGGAGTCGGTGGGACGCACCACGTTCAAGGCCAGCCTGTCGGTCACCAAATCCTTCACCGGACGCGTCGTCGTGTTCGGTGCCGCTTCCGGCGACGCCAGCCTCAGCACGCACGAGCTGGTATTCACCCACCAGGTCCAAGTCAAGGGCCTGCACATCGGTGCGCTGGCGGCCGCCGCCCCGTCCATCTACCGATGGTTGCTCACCGAGATCGAGGCACTCATCGCCCAAGGCGTGTACCCGCCCGGGACCCCCCATGTTCATCCCCTGGCCGAGGGGCCGGCGGTGCTGCAGCAACTCGAAGCCGGTCAGACCCATGGCAAGCACGCCCTCGATCCCTGGCGCTAGGAACCGCCTGTGACGCACAGAAACCCCGGCCGTCCCCTCCAGACCGAAGGGGTACCGGTCAGTCGTCGCAGGCGGCGGTGGCTGGTGAGAGCTTCGCCATCGACGGCGTGAGCCGGCTTGCCTGCAGCGAGGCGGCGCAGGCGTGACGAAGTCCTGGCTCATACAGCTACCCTGCGTCGCGGGCGCGGCGCACCGACTCCCCCGGCGCGATCTTCGGCGGACGCCCCTCGTACGGGGTGGAGAGCACGACCGTCGTACGGGTGGTGACGTTCGCGGCGGTGCGGATCTCCTGGAGCACCCGCTCCAGGTCGGCCGGGCCGGCCACCCGCACCAGCAGCAGGTAGAAGTCCTCCCCCGCCACCGAGTAGCAGGAGTCGATCTCCGGCAGGTGAGCCAGTCGTTCCGGGGCGTCGTCGGGCTGCGACGGGTCGAACGGGCGGATCGCCACGAACGCCGTCAACGGCAGGTCCAGCGCCTCGAACGAGACCTTCGCGGCGTACCCGTGGATCACGCCGCGCTGCTCCAGCCGGCGGACCCGCTGGTGCACGGCGGAGACCGACAGCCCCACCCGCTCGGCCAGATCGGTGTACGACAGCCGACCGTCAGTGGTCAGCGCGGTGACGATGGCACGATCGATCTCCTCCACGGCGTGCAACCTACCGCGTACCGCGCCGTCACGGGTGCCGGGCCCGCCGCGGTGGGTCAGCCCTTCGCCAGGGCCCGCGAGATGACCAGCCGCTGGATCTGGTTGGTGCCCTCGACGATCTGCAGCACCTTCGCCTCCCGCATGTACCGCTCGACCGGGTGGTCGGCGACGTAGCCGGCGCCGCCGAGCACCTGCACGGCGTCGGTGGTCACCCGCATCGCCACATCGGTGGCGAAGAGCTTCGCCTTCGCCGCCTCGATGGAGTACGGCCGGCCGGCGTCGCGCAACCGGGCCGCGGCGAGCGTCAGCGCCCGCGCGGCGGAGATCTGGGTGGCGTGGTCGGCGAGGTTGAACCCGAGCCCCTGGAAGTCGATGATCGGCCGGCCGAACTGCCGGCGTTCCCGCGCGTAGCCCAGGGCGTAGTCCAGGGCCGCCTGCGCCAGGCCCACCGCGCAGGCGGCGATGCCGAGCCGGCCGGAATCCAGCGCGGACATGGCGATGACGAAGCCCATCCCCTCGCCGCCGATCAACCGGTCGGCCGGCACCCGGGCACCGTCGAAGGCGATCTGCGCCACCGGGGAGGCGTGCAGGCCCATGGTCCGTTCGGCGGCCTGCGGCAGAATCCCGGGGGTGCCCCGGTCGGCCAGCAGACAGGAGATGCCCTTCGGGCCGGGCCCGCCGGTGCGGCAGAAGATGGTGTAGAAGTCCGCGGTCCGGGCATGGGTGATCCACGCCTTGGTGCCGGTGACCAGATAGGAGTCACCGTCGCGCACGGCCCTGGTGGTCAGCGCGGCGGCGTCGGAGCCGCCCTGCGGTTCGGAGAGGCAGTACGCGCCGAGCAGGTCCCCGCCGATGAGATCGGGCAGCAGTTCGCGTTGGGCGTCGTTGCCGAACCCGGCCAGCGGGTAGCAGGACAGGGTGTGCACGCTGACCGCCTCGGCCACGGCGAGCCACCGGCTGGCCAGGATCTCCAGCACCTGCAGGTACACCTCGTACGGCTGCGCGGCGCCGCCGTACTCCTCGGCGTACGGCAGGCCGAGCAGGCCGGCCCGGCCGAGGGTGCGCAGCACCTCGCGGGGGAACTCGGCGCGCGCCTCGAAGGCGGCGGCCCGCGGGGCGAGCTCACGGTCGGCGAGTTCGGTGGCCAGGTCGAGCAGGTCGTGGGCCTCGTCGGTGGGGAGGATCCGGTCGATGGTCATGGCGCGGCGAGCTCCGTCGGGGATGGTGGTGAGCCGTTGGACACCGTCCGGGGTGCGGCCGGCGGCTCCTCGGTGTGGGTGCCGGGCCGGGCCGCCAGGTCGGTGGCGGTCGGCGCGTCGGTCCCCACCCCGCCAGCTTAACGGTCGTTTGGCCCTGCGGCCTACTCCGTGCCCGCCCGGCACACGGGCCGGTGGTGACGCGACAGCAGCCGACCGCGTGCCGGCGCGGCGTGGGTCCGGGTGGGCCGCGACGGCCCGACCACCGGCCTGGGTACGGTGTCCGGTGCGTCGGCGCTCGCCGCGGGCGCGGGACACCGGGAGGGCGGATGCACCTGCACGTCGGTTGCGCGATGTGGACGCACAGGGCGTGGCCGGGGCGGGCACTGCCAGCACACGAGCGGCTGCGGCACTACGCCGGCTGGTGCACCGCGGTCGAGGGCAACACCACCTTCTACGCGACCCCCACCGTCGAGACGGTGGCGTCCTGGGCGCGGCAGACCGACCCCGACTTCCGGTTCCTGCCCAAGCTGCCGAAGGTCGTCACCCACGACCGCCGGCTCACCGACGCCGACGCGCCGCTGCGGATCTTCCTGGACGCGATCGCGCCCCTCGGTCCACGGGTCGATGCCCTGTGGATCCAGCTACCGGGCTCGTTCGCCCCCACCGACGTGCCCACCCTCACCCGCTTCCTGCGCCGGCTGTCCACCGCCCACCGGTACGCCGTGGAGGTCCGCCACCCCGCGTTCTTCACCGACCGCCGGGCGGCGGCGCTACTGGACGGCGTACTCGCCGACGCCGGTGCCGAGTGGATCCCCTTCGACACCACCGCGTTCTTCCGCCGCCCGCCGACCAGCGACGCCGAACGCGACGCGTGGACGAAGAAGCCCCGGCTGCCGCTGCGTACCCACGCACTGACCGACCGGCCGATCGTCCGCTACCTGGGCCGTGACGACACCGCCGCGACCGTCGAGGGCTGGCGGCACTGGGTGGACGTCATCGCCGGGTGGCTGCGCGAGGGCCGCTCCCCCACCATGTTCGTGCACACCCCGGACAACGCCGACGCGCCGGCGCTCGCCCGCCGCTTCCACGACCAGGTACGAGCCCGGGTGCCGGGACTGGCCGCGCTGCCGCAGCCGGAGCCGGTCGAGCCGACGACCCTGTTCTGACCGTTCCCGGTTGTCGGCCCGCCGACCGACCCGCGCGGATAGCCTGGTGCCAGGGCGAGGAAGGGCGGACAGGTGGCGCAGCAGCGGGCAATGGCACGCCGACACCGGCTGCTGGGCGCCGGCATCCTCGCCCTGGTCGGGCTGGTGCTGCTGGTCCTGGGGCTCACCATCGCCGACGGCCCCGTCGCCGGGCTGGAGGTGGCGCTGGCCGTCGTGCTGCTGGTGACCAGCTACCTGGTGCAGCGGGTGGCCCGCCGCGAAACGCTCTACGCCGACAAGGATCGCCGCTGACCGGGGGCAGAGGATCACGCGCCGACCCGCGTCCCCCACGTCGTCGTACCGCTGTGCCAGGCTGTCCGCCGTGGCATCGCAATCACCGATCCTGCTGATCGACGCGCCCAGTCTCTACTTCCGGGCCTACTTCGGCGTCCCCGAGTCGGCGGCGAAGACCGCGGACGGTCAACCCGTCAACGCGATCCGCGGCTTCCTCGACATGCTGGCCCAGCTCGTCCGCACCCGCCGGCCGGGGCGGATGGTCTGCGCGCTGGACCATGACTGGCGGCCGGCGTGGCGGGTGGAGCTGCTGCCGTCGTACAAGGCGCACCGGGTCGCCCCGGCGGGCGGCGAGGTGGTGCCGGACACCCTCTCCCCGCAGGTGCCGGTGATCCTCGACGTGCTCGCGGCCATCGGCATCTGCGCCGTCGGCGCCACCGGGTACGAGGCCGACGACGTGCTGGGCACGCTCTCGGTGACCGAGCCTGCCCCGGTGGAGGTGGTCTCCGGCGACCGGGACCTGTTCCACCTCGTCGACGACACCCGCCCGGTCCGGTTGCTCTACGTCGGTCGGGGCGTGGCGAAGCTGGAGGCCTGCGACGACGCGGCGGTCCGCGCCCGATACGGCGTCCCGGCCGACCGGTACGCCGACTTCGCCGCCCTGCGGGGCGACCCCAGCGACGGGCTGCCCGGGGTGCCAGGGGTGGGCGAGAAGACGGCCGCCCGACTGATCGAGCGCTACGGCGGCCTGGACGGCATCCTCGCCGCCCTGGACGCGCCGGGCTCCGCCTTCGCCCCGGGCCTGCGCGGCAGGCTCGACGCCGCCCGCGACTACCTCGCGGTCGCGCCGAAGGTGGTCCGGGTGGCCACCGACGTGCCGCTGCCGGAGTTGAACACCGCGCTGCCGACGGCGCCGGCCGACCCGCAGCGGCTGTTGGAGCTGGCGCAACGATGGAACCTGGCCAGCTCCTGCCGCCGCCTGGTCGACGCCCTCGCCGCCCACGACTGACCCGAGGCCCCGCCCCCTGGAGCCGACCCTGCGACCGGACCTGCCCTGCGGGGCCGGCCGGGCCTGCCGGGCAGACGACCTCGTCTGCGGCGAACGGTGCTGTCCGGACGCGGGGACAATGCCGTTTGCGGCAATCGATGGTCGCACCGCGGCCGTCGTCGCAGTCGCCGGACGGCAGCGCCCGAACCGCCGATGTCAGCGTGGCCGGGGGTCGTCGCGACGGCGCGACGGGAACGGTGTGCCGGGCTGCCCGAGAGTCGCCTGGGACCGGGCGCGCAGCCCGACCGGGTCCGGGGCGGCCTGCGCCGCCGGCGCGGCCACCGGCGGCTGCCGGGCGTCGAGGTAGGCCAGCCCGGCGCGGTCGTCGTCGGTTGGCGCGGCGATCAGCGCGTAGACGAGACCGACCACACCGAAGATCACCGCCAGGACGATCGGAATGAGCAGGCTGGTGACCTCCGCGCCGGTGACCTCGCCGCGCTCCTCGTGCAGGTGCACCGACAGGGCGCTCATGCCGGTGAAGTGCATCCCGTTGACGGCGACACCCATCACCAGCGCCGAGGCGGCGATCGCCAGGCCACGGCGGACGGTCATGGCCAGCCAGAGGGCCACCGTGGCGGCGACGACGGCGATGAGCACCGACAGGACGACCCGGAGGGCGTCATAGGTGAGATCGCCGTGGAGTCGCATCGCGGCCATGCCGGTGTAGTGCATGGCGGCCACGCCCAGTCCGGTGAAGAGACCACCGATGATCAACCGGGTCGTGTTGAGACGGCCGGTGCCGACGATGGCCAAACCGATGCCGACCGCCACCACGGCGATGATCGTGCTGGCCGCGGTGAGTGGCACGTCGTAGCGGATCCGGGTGCCGTCGACGGCGAAGCCAAGCATCGCCATGAAGTGCATCGCCCAGATGGCGGTGCCGCCGATCGCCCAGGCCGCCAACAACCCCCACCAGAAACGCTGGCCGCCGGTCGCCCCGGTACGGATCCGGCCGGCGCAGACCAGGCCGAGGAACGAGCCGAGTACGGACAGGGCGTAGCTCAGGGTGGGTGTGATCCACCCGTACTCAAAGTGATTGATCTCCGCCACCGCGGCCTTCCCCCCCAATAGTTACCGGCGCGTAGTAAAGCGTCCGAGCCATAATCGGGGAGGCTCCGAACAGGTGCAACACCACCCCCCGAACGCTTCGGGGGGTGGTGCCCCGGTCACCGAACGACACCGCGGCCACCGGTCAGCATGACCGGAAGTGATGATCAGGCGGCGGCGTGGTACGCCAACACGCCGCGGTTCACGGCCGCGATCGCCTGCCGCGCGGTGGCCCGCAGCTCGGTCGAGGCACCGCCGGAGTCGGCGAGCTGACCGAGCAGGTCGACCACCTGCCGCGCCCAGCGCACGAAGTCGCCGGCGGGCATCTCCCCGTCGAACTGGTGGCCGCTGGCGAGCACCTTGGCCAGCGCCTCACCCCGCGCCCAGCGGTAGATCGGCCAGGCGAAGCCGAGATCCGGCTCCCGGGTGACGGCCAGTCCGCGCTGCGCCTCGTCGGACTCGATCTCGCTCCACAGCTTGAGCGTCTCGTCGACGGCGTCGGCGACCGGTCCGCGCGGCAACCCCGCCCGCTCGTCGACGTCCCGGCGGGCCTCGAAGACCACCACGGAGACGGCTGCGGCCAACTCCGCCGGGGAGAGCCCGTCCCAGATTCCCCGCCGCAGACACTCGGCGACCAGCAGGTCGGCCTCGGTCCAGATCCGGCCGAGCATCCGACCGGCGTCGGTGACGCCACCGTCGGCGGAGAGGTAGCCGCGGGCGGTGAGCAACGCGACGATCCGGTCGAAGGTGCGGGCCAGGGAGCCGGTGCGGCCGGCGACCCGCTGGCGCAACTCCTCGGTGTCCTTCTCCAGCCGGCGGCGCCGCTCCGCCCAGCGGGCGTGCTCCTCCCGCTCCGGGCAGGCGTGGCAGGGATGACGACGCAACTCGGTACGGAGCTGGCTGATCCGGTGGTCCTCACCGGCGACCTGCCGGGACCGGCCGCCGCGGCGGCCGCCGTGCCGGTCCAGCCCGGTGCCACTCACCTCGGCGGCGAGATCCCGTCGGGCCGCCGGCGAACGGTGGTTGAAGTGCTTCGGCACCCGGATCCGGGCCAGCACCTCGGCCGGGGTGGTGAAGTCACCGGGACTGACCCGACCCGCCCAACGGTCCTGGGTGAGCACCAGCGGACGTGGCTCGCCGAACCCGCCGGTGGCCGGGTCGAGCACGACGGCGAGGCCCGCCCGGCGGCCGGAGGGCACCCGGATCACGTCGCCGACGCGAAGCCGCTCCAGCGAGGCCACCGCCGCCGCCTTGCGCTGGACCTGCCCCTGCCGGACCACGGCCCGCTCGCGGTCGGCGATCGCCACCCGCAGCGCGAAGTACTCGTCGAAGTCGCCGTGCTGGCAGGCGGCCTCCGCCCCGTACGCCTCGATGGTCTCGGTGTTGCGCTGCACCTGCCGGGCCAGGCCGACCACCGACCGGTCCGCCTGGAACTGCGCGAACGACGACTCCAGCAGCGCCCGGGCCGGCTCCGCACCCACCGAGCCGACCAGATTGACCGCCATGTTGTACGACGGCCGGAAGCTGGAACGCAGCGGGTAGGTGCGGGTGGAGGCGAGACCCGCCACGTGCCGCGGGTCCGTCTCCGGCGACCAGACCACGACGGCGTGCCCCTCCACGTCGATGCCCCGGCGCCCAGCACGGCCGGTGAGCTGCGTGTACTCCCCCGGGGTGAGGTCGACGTGAGCCTCACCGTTGAACTTCACCAGGCGTTCCAGCACCACGCAGCGGGCCGGCATGTTGATGCCCAGGGCGAGGGTCTCGGTGGCGAAGACCGCCTTGACCAGGCCGCGGACGAAAAGCTCCTCGACGACCTCCTTGAACACCGGCAGCATTCCCGCGTGATGAGCGGCCAGACCGCGCTCCAGCCCGTCGAGCCACTCCCAGTAGCCCAGAACGGTGAGGTCCTCGCCCGGGATGGCGGTGACCCGGGACTCCACCACCCGACGGATCTCGGCGCGCTCCTCGGCGGAGGTGAGCCGCAGCCCGGCGGCGAGGCACTGCTGCACGGCGGCGGCGCAGCCGGCCCGACTGAAGATGAACAGGATCGCCGGGAGCAGCCCCTCCCGGTCGAGCCGGTCGACGATGTCCGGGCGCAGCGGGCCACGCCAGCGCGGGCCGCGTCGACCGGCGCCCGGGCCGGCACTGCGCCCCTCGCCCAACTCCAGGCGGCGCATCGTGTCCCGGGTGTAGCGCAGCAGCTCGGGGTGCACGTCGTGCTTGCGGGCGGCGTCGGCGTCGTGGAACAGGTCGAACATCCGCTTGCCGACCAGCATGTGCTGCCACAACGGCACCGGGCGGTGCTCGCTGACCACCACGGCGGTCTCGCCGCGCACGGTGACCAGCCAGTCGGCGAACTCCTCGGCGTTGGAGACGGTGGCGGACAGGGAGACCAGGGTGACCGAGGCGGGCAGGTGGATGATCACCTCCTCCCAGACGCCACCGCGGAACCGGTCGGCGAGGTAGTGCACCTCGTCCATCACCACGTACGCCAGGCCCTGCAGCGTGCTGGAGCCGGCGTAGAGCATGTTGCGCAGCACCTCGGTGGTCATCACCACCACGGGCGCGTCGCCGTTGATGGCGTTGTCGCCGGTCAGCAGACCGACCTGGTCGGCGCCGTAGCGGTCGACCAGGTCGTGGTACTTCTGGTTGGACAGCGCCTTGATCGGCGTGGTGTAGAAGCACTTACGCCGAGTCCCGGGCACGTCGGTCGGACCGGGCGCACCGCGCAGGGCAAGATGTACGGCGAACTCGCCGACCACCGTCTTGCCCGCACCGGTGGGAGCGCACACCAGCACACCGCTGCCCCGTTCGAGGGACTGGCACGCTTCGCGCTGGAAGTCGTCGAGATCGAACCCCAACTCGAGGGCGAACTCTTCCAGGGCCGGGAACTGGGAGGCCTGCGCGGCCCGGCGGCGCGCCGCGGCGTACCGCTCGGCGGGGCTCGACATGCCTCCAAGATTAGTGCGTACGACCGACGGTCACCCGCCAAGGCATCCGACAGGCCGGTCAGTGGGGGTAGGTAGGGTGCACGACGTGCCGGATCATGCCGAACCGCCCCGAACGCCCGGTGACCTGCGTGACGCCGCCCGTCCGGGTCCCGCCCGCCGACCCGTGGAAGCGGTCCTGTTCGACTTCCACGGCACCCTGGCCCAGGTGGAGGAGCCCCACGAGTGGGTACGACAGGCCGCCGCGGCGTGCGGGGTCACCCTGGAGCGGATGCGCGCCACCGTACTCGCCGACCGGCTGGTCACCGCCGGCCGGGCCGGCGGGCCGCTGCCGGCGCGGGTGCCGCCCCGGCTGGCCGAGCTCTGGGCCGACCGAGACCTGTACGAGCACGCGCACCGCGAGGCGTACACCGGGCTGGCCGAGACGGTGGACGCCGGCATCGAGGGCTTCGCCGACGCGCTCTACGAACGGCTGCTCGCACCCGACGGCTGGGTGCCGTACCCGGGCGCCGAGCCGACGCTGCGCGCGCTGCGCGAGGCGGGGCTGAAGGTGGCGGTGGTCAGCAACATCGGCTTCGACATCCGGCCGCTGCTCGCCGCCTGGGGCCTGGACGCGCTGGTCGACGCGTACGCCCTGTCGTACGAGGTGGGGCGGTGCAAGCCGGACCCGGGGATCTTCCTGCGGGCCTGCGGGATGCTCGGCGTGGACCCGGAGCGCACCCTGATGGTCGGCGACACCCCGACCGACGCGGGCGCGGTGCACGCGGGCTGCGCGGTGCTGGTGCTGCCCTGCGCCGACCCGGGACGGGACAACGGCCTCGGCGCGGTGCTCGACCTGGCGCTGCCGGGCTGACCGCGGTGCTCCCGGCCGGTGGCGGGCCGGCCGGGAGCGGCCCTCGACCCCCGGACGGCTAACGTCGCGGACATGAGCAGCACCGACACGTCATGGCCCGGCCCGGGTCCGCGCCGCACCGGCAGGGGGCACCTGGGGGCGGTCGGGCTGGTGCTCGGCGGGGCGGTGTCGGTGCAGTTCGGGTCGGCGGTGGCCGCGCTGATCTTCCCGCGGGTCGGCGTGCCCGGCACGGTGACCCTGCGGCTGACCGTCGGGGCCCTGCTCATGCTGGTGGTGTGCCGGCCCCGGCTGCGCGGGCACGACCGGGGCGACTGGCTGGCGGTGCTCGCCTTCGGGCTCGCCCTGGCCGGCATGAACTCGATCTTCTACCAGGCCATCGAACGGATCCCGCTCGGCCCGGCGGTCACCCTGGAGGTGTTGGGGCCGCTCACCCTCTCCGTCGTGGCCGCCCGACGGTTGGTCGCCTGGTGCTGGGCCGGGCTGGCGTTGGCCGGGGTGGCCCTGCTCGGCCACGGCGGCTTCGACCGGCTCGACCCGGTCGGCGTCGCGCTGGCGCTCGCGGCGGGGGCGATGTGGGCTGCGTACATCGTCACCTCGGCGCGGGTCGGTGGTCGGTTCCCCCGCGCGGACGGGCTGGCCCTCGCCCTGGCGGTGGCCGCCCTGGTCACCCTGCCGCTCGGGCTGCGTGACGCCGGTGACCGACTGTGGCACGCCGACGTGCTGGCGCTCGGCGCGGGGCTGGCGCTGCTCGCCTCGGTGCTGCCGTACACCCTGGAACTGTTGGCGCTGCGCCGGCTGCCCACCGCCACCTTCGCGGTGCTGATGAGCCTGGGTCCGGCGGTCGCCGCGCTCGCCGGCTGGCTCCTGCTCGACCAGATGCTGCACGTGGTGGAGATGCTCGCCATCGGGCTGGTGGTCGTCGCCAGCGCCGGTGCGGTCCGCGCCGCCGCACCGGGCGACGCCAGCACGCGGCCGGCGAGACGCGACGACGCGCCGGACGCCGGTGACGCATCGACCATCCGACTGCCGGACGGGGCGGTCAGCGCAGCAACCGGACCGCCCCGGGGACGGCGCTGATCCGTACCGGCAGCGGCAACGCCCGCTCCCCGTCGGCGTACGTGGTGATCCCCTCGGCCACCAACTCCACCGTGCGGGCCCGGTACCGGCGCACCAGCGGATGCGTCAGATGGGTGCCGGTGTGGATGCGGGGCTTGACCCGCAGCAGGGTACGCCGGTCGAACCGGCCACCGACCACCACGTCCAGCAGCCCGTCGGTGAGATCGGCGTCGGGACAGATCCGCATCCCGCCGCCGTAACTGGCGCCGTTGCCCACCGCCACGAGCACCGCCTCCAGGGTGTGCGCCACCCCGTCCAGGCGCAGCGTGTACCGGCGTGGACGCAGCCGGGCCAGCTCGGCCAGGATCGCCAGGTCGTACCGGAGGCGCCCGCGTGGCCAGCGCATCCGGTTGGCCCGCTCGTTGACCACGGCGTCGAAGCCGGCGGCCAGCACCGCGCCGTACCAGCGGTGGCCGCCACCGGCCGCGCCGGTCATCCGGGCCAGGTCGACGGGGTGGTCACGGCCGGTACGCAGCGCCTCGGCGATCACCCCGGCGGCGGCGAGCGGGTCGGTCGGGAAGCCGGTGTCGGCGGCGAAGTCGTTGCCGGTGCCGGCCGGCACCGGGCCGAACGGCACCGTCGTACCGGCCACCGCCTGCAACGCCCGGTGCACGGTGCCGTCGCCGCCCACGGCGACCAGCGCGCCGACGCCGGCGGCGACCGCGGCGTGGCAGGCCGCCTCCGCCTCGCCGGGGGTGCCGGCGGTCAGTAGCCGCACCGGCCGGCCGGCGTCGGCCAGCCGCGCCAGCAACCGGGGCAGCAGCTCACGGTGACGGCCCTGGCCGGCGGTGGGGTTGGCGAGTACGGCGACGGGGCCGGTCGACCGGTGATCAGCTGCGGTCACGGCGAGCACCGTACCGGCACCGGGCACCCGACGGGGCACCACGGGCCGGCGGATGCCGCGATACTGACCCTTGTGCCGAGTCGACACCGTCTCCTGACCAGGTTGCGCCAGGTGGCGTGGGCCGTCTGGTGGCGTCGCGCCCTGTTGACGGTCGCCGCCGGCACGGTGCTCGCCGTGGCCGCCACCGTGGGCAGCGCCAACTGGATCCGCGCCGGCGCCGAGGGGCACACCTTCACCGTGGAGGACGTCCCCGACGCGCCGGTGGCCCTCGTGCTCGGGGCGCAGGTGTATACGGACGGGCAGCCGTCGGCGTTCCTCGCCGCCCGGCTGGAGATCGCCCGGCAGTTGTACGCCGCGGGCAAGGTCCGGGCCATCCTGGTCTCCGGCGACCACATGGAGTGGGCCTACGACGAGCCCGGCGCGATGAGCCGCTGGCTGGTCGACCGGGGCGTGCCACCGCAGCGGGTGGTGCTCGACCACGCCGGCTTCGACACCTACGACTTGTGCGCGCGGGCCAGACGGATCTTCGGGGTCGAGCGGGCGACGGTGATCACCCAGTCGTTCCATCTCGCCCGGGCCGTGACGCTCTGCCGGCAGCTCGGCGTGGACGCCAACGGTGTGGGCGACGACACGGTGCAGCGCTACCAGGCCATGTGGCGCCGCGGCGAGCTGCGCGAGTACGGCGCCAGCGTCAAGGCGGCGTGGGACGTACTGTCCGGCCGTGACCCGGTCCACCTCGGCCGGCGGGAACCGGGCGTCGACGACGCGCTGCGCGGCTGACCGCCGCAGCAGGGCCGGTCAGACCACCGGAACAGTGCGGGACTGTGGGGCGCCCAGCGAGAGGATGAGCGTGACCGTCGTACCGCCGGAGCACCTGGTGACCCTGATCGGCGACGACTGCGACACCGTGACCGCCGCCGGCCGTGTCCTCCGCGCCGCCGCGCCGGCCGGCGTTTGCGCCGTTGCGGGCTGACGCGGCGGACGGAATGCCGCTACGTGACGCATTCGAAGTCGATCGGGCAGCCGGCGGCATGGCGGGGGAGACAGCGGGTACCGGCCCGACATGCCGAACCGACGCGGGCGCGGAGTCGCCCCGGGCGGAACCGACCAGCCGATCGGCAAGCGGACCTCGACCGACCCGGCGGGCGGTGAGGGCACCGATGGCCGCGGATGCGCGCCCGGCTGAGCGGTCCGGGCGGGACGAAGCCCGACTACAGGGGCTGGCCCGCCGGTTGGACAAGCCGATGGGCCTGCTCGGCATCCTGTTCCTGCTGCTCGTACTCGGCCAGGTGATCACCCACGACGAACCGCTCGCCACCGTGCTCACCGTCGCCGGCTGGGTGCTGTGGGTGGTCTTCGTCGCCGAGTTCGCGCTGCGCGCCTGGCTGGCCCGGCACTGCGCCCGGGAGTTCTGGAAGCGCAACTGGTGGCAGCTGATCTTCCTCGCCGTGCCGTTCCTGCGGTTCGCCCGCGCCGCCGCCGCGCTGCGGGCCGCGCGGGGCGGCGGCGTGGTCGCCGCCGCGGTACGCGGCTCCCGGTCCGCGGGACGGCTGCTCACCGACCGGCTGGCCTGGCTGGTGATGGTGACCGTGACGCTCATCCTGGCCGCCGGCCAACTGCTGGTGCTCAGCCGGTCCTACCGAACGTACGGGCAGGCGCTGCACGACGTCACCCTGACCACCATCACCGGTGAGCCGCTCACCGCCACGGACACCACCGCGCAGGTGCTCGAGCTGGTGCTGGCGGCGTACTCCGTGGTGGTCTTCGGCACCCTCGCCGGCGCGCTCGGCGCGTTCTTCCTCAGCCGGGAGCGGGACGAGGAAACCACCGCCGGCCCCCGGTCGGCGGACTGAGCACCGACGGTGGCGTTCCGCCGCCCGACAGGTCTGGACGCACCACAGGCGGGTACGGATATCCGGCAGCCGCTCGCCGCGACCGGGCGACGACCACCCACAGGAGGAGACATGACACAGCCGGACGAAAGCCGCGAGAAAACCCAGAAGACCGACGACGTGCTCTTCAGCGCCGACGGGGATCCGCACCACGACCTGGCGCAGGCGCCACAGCCCGACGAGCACCTGCCCGCCCGCTTCGTCCACGACGGGAAGTCCGAGACCGTCGGCGACGACTGAGCGGTGCGAGCCCGCACCAGGTCGGCCGGCCGGTCCGGCGGTGCCGCCGCTGGCGGCGGTCGGTCACCATGACACCGTGATTCGTTTTCTGCTCAACGTGCTCTGGCTGATCTTCGGCGGCGGGCTCGTGCTGGCCGTCGGTTACGGCATCGCCGCGCTGATCTGTTTCGTCCTGGTGGTCACCATCCCCTTCGGCGTCGCGTCGCTGCGCCTCGCGGCGTACTCACTGTGGCCCTTCGGCCGCACGCTGGTTGCCAAGCCCGGCGCCGGCGTCGCCTCCGGCGTGGCGAACGTGCTCTGGGTGGTGCTCGCCGGCTGGTGGCTCGCCCTGTCCCACATCGTCGCCGGCGTGTCGCTCTGCCTCACGATCATCGGAATCCCGTTCGGCGTGGCCAACTTCAAGCTGGTCCCGGCGGCGTTCTGGCCGCTGGGGCGGGAGGTCGTCGACACGCCCTGACCACATCCCGGCGCGGTCAGGCCCGCCCCCCGGGGGACAGCAGTGTCCCCGGGGGCGGGCGGCGGCGCTGGCTCTGCTGCCACCGACGCGACAGTGACCCTCAGCCGGTCAGCCAGCGGTGGATGCAGTGCAGCAGGTCGTCGGCGTCGACCGGCTTGGTCACGTAGTCGCTGGCGCCGGAGGAGAGGCTCTTGTCCCGGTCGCCGTGCATGGCCTTGGCGGTCACCGCGATGATCGGCAGGTCCGCGTAGCGGGGCATGGCGCGGATCGCGGCGGTGGCGGCGTACCCGTCCATCTCCGGCATCATGACGTCCATCAGCACCAGGTCGATGTCATCGTGGCGCATCAACGTCTCGACGCCCGTGCGGCCGTTCTCCGCGTACACCACGTCGATGCCGTGCAGTTCCAGAATGTTGGTGAGGGCGAAGACGTTCCGCGCGTCGTCGTCGACGACGAGGACCTTGCGGCCGGCCAGGGCCACGGAGAGCGGGTCGCCGGGCACGGGCGGTTCGGCGACCACCGGGGTGAACGGCACCACCCGCTCGGGAACGTCGGCCGTCAGGTGCAGGGCGATGCGCTCCCGTAGGTCGTCGAGGCTGCGCAGGACCTCCAACGGCCGATCCTCGGCCATCGCCCGCAACAGGGTCTCCTGCCCCGGCGTGAGGGGGTTGCCGTGGTACGCCAGGACCGGGACGGTACGCAGGGCGCGGTCGTCGTGCAGGGCCTTGAGCACGGCGCCGCCGCTGTCGTCGGGCATGTCGAGGTGCACCACGAGCAGGTGGTGCCGGTGCCCGGCCAGCGTCTCCACGGCCGAGGCGGTGTCCACCACCGTGGACACCTCGACCGGCAGATCGGTGAGACCGAGGGCCACGCCCCGGGCCAGCAGGGTGAGCAGCCCCATCTCGTCGTGCTCCAGCACCATCACCCGGCGCAACTGCTCGGCACGCCACTGTGCGGTCGCCTCTGGCGGCACGGACACCGCCACCGGCGATGCCGTCGGCGACTCGGCGCCCGCCGTCAGGGGCGTGTCGCTGCTCGTCGCGGGCAGGTAGAGGGTGAACGTGCTGCCCTTACCGAGCACGCTCTGCGCGGTGATCCGGCCACCGAGCAGGTGGGCGATCTCGCGACTGATCGACAGGCCGAGCCCGGTGCCGCCGTAACGTCGACTGGTGGTGCCGTCGGCCTGTTGGAAGGCGTCGAAGATCGCGCCGAGGTGCTGTTCGGCGATGCCGATGCCGGTGTCGACGACCCGGAACGCGATCACCTGTTCCCGTTCCGTCATGGTGGCGGGCAACTCCTCGGGCCGGGCACGTTCGATACGCAACTGCACCCGTCCCTGCTCGGTGAACTTGACCGCGTTGGAGACCAGGTTGCGCAGCACCTGCCGGAGCCGCTGCTCGTCGGTGTGCAGCCGGGTCGGCACGTCGGGGCCGGTGACGATGTCCAACTGCAACCCGCGCGGGGTGGTCAACGGCCGGAAGGTGGCGTCGACGTAGTCACGCAGGGTGGACAGGTCGAAGGTCTCCGGGTTGATGTCCATCTTCCCGGCCTCCACCTTCGACAGGTCGAGGATGTCGTTGATGAGCTGCAGCAGGTCGGTGCCGGCGGAGTGGATGACGGTGGCGTACTCCACCTGCTTGGCGGTCAGATTCCGCGACGGGTTCTGCGCGAGCAGTTGGGCCAGGATGAGCAGCGAGTTCAGCGGCGTACGCAGCTCGTGGCTCATGTTGGCCAGGAACTCCGACTTGTACTTCGAGGCCAGCGCGAGCTGCTGCGCCCGGGCCTCCAGTTCCTGTCGGGCCTGCTCGATCTCGGAGTTCTTGGTCTCGATGTCGTGGTTCTGCCGGACCAGCAACGCCGCCTTGTCCTCCAACTCCGCGTTGGAGCGCTGCAACTCCTCCGACCGGGCCTGCAACTCCTCCGACCGGGCCTGCAACTCGGCCGCCAGCCGCTGCGACTCGGTCAGCAGGATGTCGGTGCGGGCGTTGGCGACGATCGTGTTGACGTTGACCCCGATGGTCTCGGTGAGCTGGTCGAGGAAGTCCCGCTGGATCTCGGTGAAGTGGCTCATGCTGGCCAGTTCGATGACACCGAGCACCTGGTCCTCGAAGAGGACCGGCAGCACCACCAGGTGCCTGGGCGCCGCGGCGCCGAGACTGGAGGAGACGGTGACGTAGTTCTCCGGCACCGCGTCGACGACGATCGCCCGTTTGCTGAGCGCCGCCTGCCCCACCAGCGAGTCGCCGAGGGCGTACCGGCGGCGGCGGGCGTCGTGCCCGTAGCCGCCGACGACCCGCAGGTCCGCGCCGTCGCTGGTCTCGTCGACCAGCAGAAAGGTGCCGAGTTGTGCCGACACCAGCGGGGCCAGCTCGTTCATCACCAGCCCGGCCACCACCTCCAGGTCCCGGTGGCCCTGCATGAGCCCGGAGATCCGGGCCAGGTTGGTCTTGAGCCAGTCCTGTTCCTGGTTGGTACGGGTGGTCTCGCGCAGCGACTCCACCATCGAGTTGATGTTGTCCTTCAGTTCGCCGACCTCACCCGGGGCGTCCACCGTGATCGACCGGGTCAGGTCGCCGGTGGCCACCGCGCTGGTCACCTCGGCGATGGCCCGCACCTGCCGGGTCAGGTTCCCGGCCAGCTCGTTGACGTTCTCGGTGAGCCGCTTCCAGGTGCCGGAGACCCCCTCGACCTCGGCCTGGCCGCCGAGGCGGCCCTCGCTGCCGACCTCCCGGGCGACCCGGGTCACCTCCGCGGCGAAGGAGGACAACTGGTCGACCATCGTGTTGATGGTGGTCTTGAGCTCCAGGATCTCGCCCCGGGCGTCGACGTCGATCTTCCTGGTCAGGTCGCCCTGCGCGACGGCTGTGGTGACCTGGGCGATGTTGCGGACCTGGCCGGTCAGGTTGTTCGCCATGGAGTTGACGTTGTCGGTGAGGTCCTTCCAGGTCCCCGCGACGTTCGGCACCCGGGCCTGACCACCGAGGCGGCCCTCGGTGCCGACCTCCCGGGCCACCCGGGTCACCTCGTCGGCGAACGCGCCGAGGGTGTCGACCATGGTGTTGATGGTCTGGGCGAGGACCGCGACCTCGCCCTTCGCCTCAACAGTGATCTTGCGGCTCAGGTCGCCCTGCGCCACGGCGGTGGCGACCAGAGCGATGGAGCGCACCTGGTTGGTGAGGTTGTTGGCCATCTCGTTGACGTTGTCGGTGAGGTCCTTCCAGGTGCCACCGACGTTGAGCACCCGGGCCTGACCACCGAGGCGGCCCTCGGTGCCCACCTCACGCGCCACCCGGGTCACCTCGTCGGCGAACGCGGAGAGCTGGTCCACCATCGTGTTGATGGTCTCCTTCAGGGCCAGGATCTCCCCGCGCGCGTCGACCCGGATCTTCTGCGTCAGGTCACCCTTGGCCACCGCCGTGGTCACCTCGGCGATGCTGCGCACCTGGGCGGTGAGGTTGTCCGCCATCACGTTGACCGACTCGGTGAGGTCCTTCCAGGTGCCGGAGACGCCCTTGACGTCGGCCTGGCCGCCGAGGCGGCCCTCGGTGCCCACCTCGCGCGCCACCCGGGTCACCTCCGCGGCGAACGAGGAGAGCTGGTCCACCATCGTGTTGATGGTGTTCTTCAGTTCCAGGATCTCCCCGTGCGCGGTCACGGTGATCTTCTGTGACAGGTCACCGCGGGCCACCGCCGTGGCCACCTGGGCGATACTGCGGACCTGGTCGGTGAGGTTGCCGGCCATCGAGTTCACCGAGTCGGTGAGGTCGCGCCAGGTGCCGGCGACCCCGCTCACCTGGGCCTGACCGCCGAGCCGCCCGTCGGTGCCCACCTCCCGGGCCACCCGGGTCACCTCGGCGGCGAACGAGGAGAGCTGGTCCACCATCGTGTTGATGGTGCTCTTGAGCTCCAGGATCTCGCCCCGAGCGTCGACGGTGATCTTCTGCGACAGGTCACCCCGGGCCACCGCCGTGGTCACCTGGGCGATGTTGCGCACCTGGCTGGTCAGGTTGCCGGCCATGAAGTTCACCGAGTCGGTGAGATCGCGCCAGGTGCCGGCCACGCCGGGGACCTCGGCCTGGCCGCCGAGGCGGCCCTCGCTGCCGACCTCCCGGGCCACCCGGGTCACCTCGTCGGCGAACGACGACAGCTGGTCCACCATCGTGTTGATGGTGATCTTCAGCTCCAGGATCTCGCCCCGGACGTCGACGGTGATCTTCTGCGACAGGTCACCCCGGGCCACCGCCGTGGCCACCTCGGCGATGTCGCGGACCTGGTCGGTCAGGTTGCCGGCCATGGCGTTGACCGAGTCGGTGAGGTCCTTCCAGGTGCCGGAGACCCCGGGCACCTCAGCCTGGCCGCCCAGCTGCCCCTCCGTGCCCACCTCACGGGCCACCCGGGTCACCTCGGAGGTGAACAGCGAGAGCTGGTCCACCATGCCGTTGAAGACGGTCGCGATCTCCCCGAGCAGGCCGTCGGCGTCCTCCGGCAGCCGAGTGCCGAAGTCACCGTCGCGCACGGCGGTCAGTCCCGCCAGCAGCTGTCGCAGCCCCGGATCGGCCACCGGAGACGCAGCCGGGGCTGCACCCTGCGATCGGGTCTCAACCGTCATATCGCCCACCACGACCACCTATACGCCGCCGGCGGAGAGCCGGCAATTCCACCATCGACCACCGCGAAAGTATGCACGGGTTCGACTCGGTCGCGCACCGCGCCGGCCCGCACGTCGGTACGGTCGCTGATCGGACCCGGCAATGCGGTGCACCTGCAGGACCGCCGCGCCGTCTGCGACACGGCCACCAACGCGCCGAAACACCGTTTATCCGCTCACCGCCGTTGGGTACACCTAGCGTCACCTCGACCCCCACGACCCGGGAGGCCCCCCATGCGCGGACCGTCGATTTTCGGAGTCATCGTCGTGATCTGGCTGATCATCGGCGCCGTCGCGGCCGGCCAACGCGGCTACTACGGCAACGACGAGACCAACTGTGCGGAGGCCGGGACGATCCTGGTGACCATCGTGGCCGGCCCGCTGAACTACATGGGCGCCAACCCGAAGGTCGACTGCAAACTCCCCGAGCCGTCGAAGTAGATCCTTCCCCGCCGCATCATCGGCCCGCGTCCACCCTCCCGGGGCGCGGGCCGATGCCGTACCGCTGGCCGGCGTCGCGGTCACTACCCGTACGGCGTCCTAGGAGGCTGGGTTGTGGCGGTGCTCAGCCCCCGACGTGGATGCCGGGACGGCGGGACGCTTCCGGTTCGCTCTTGCGGATGATCTCCCGGACCACCGGCGGGGTGTCACCCCGACCGAGGATCAGGTAGCGCAGCAGGTGGGCCACCGGATTTCCCTCGGACCACTCGAAGTGCGCGTGCGGGCGTACCCCGGTGGCGTCACGAAGGGCGAACAGGATCGCGGCGATCGCGTTGGGCACGGCCGGGCTGCTGGCCCGTAACACCCGGTACCGGCCGATCTCCACGCCGCATACCCGCAGCACCTGGCTGAACTGCGACGGATCCACCACGTCGATCTCCAGGAAGAGGACGTCGGCCGCGCCCGGCACCGGGTTCATGCCGCGCTGCGCGCGCTCCTTGACCCGGTACTCCTTCATCGCCCCGCCGTCGCGCTTGTGCGCGATCAGGTGCAGCCGGCCGTCGTGAGCCAGCGACTCGGCGATCATCCGCCGGGCCGCCTCGTCGAACTCGACCCGTTCCGCCCGCAACTCCGTGGTACGGGTGATCCGGGAGATCAGCGAGACGACGACGATGCCCGCGATGAACATCGCCGAGATGGCGATCCCGTCCGGTTTCTCGATCACGTTCTCCACCAACGCGTAGAGCAGGACCGCGGTCAGCACACCGAACCCGACACGGGCGACCCGACGTCGGGCGTGGACCGCCGAGATGGTCACCGCCGCCGCGCCGGAGACCATCATCGCGAGGATCCCGGTGGCGTACGCGCCGGCCTGGGCGTCGACGTCGGCCCGGAAGGCGATCGTGATGGCGATGCTGATCAGCGTGTAGACCAGCACCACCGGCCGCACCGCCCGACTCCACTCCGGCGCCATCCCGTACGAGGGCAGGTACCGAGGCACGATGTTGATCAGGCCGGCCATGGCGGACGCGCCGGCGAACCAGAGGATCAACACGCTGCTGATGTCGTACGCCGTCCCGAACGCCTCCCCGAGGTGCTCGTGGGCCAGCCAGGCCAACGCCCGGCCGTTGGCCGTACCGCCCGGGCCGAACTCCTGCGGCGGGATCAGCACGGTGGTCACGAAGGTGGTGGTGATCAGATATCCCGACATGATCACGGCGGCGGCGGTGAGCAGTTTGCGGGTGTTGCGGATCCGTGCCGCCAGCCGCTGCTGCGGGTCGGTTCCCTCCCCCCGCACCAGGGGCATCATGCTGACCCCGGTCTCGAAGCCGGAGAGCCCCAGCACCAGCAGCGGGAAGGCCAGCACCGCCGGGCCGAGCAGATCACCGACGCCGACGCCGCCGGCGGTCAGCGCGGCCACCCACTCCCCCAGCAGGGACGGATCGGCGACCAGCTCGGCCAGACCGACCAGCACGATCACCGCGTTGAGCGTGAGGAAGGCCGCGACCAGCGGAATCGCCACGGTCACCGCCTCGGTGAACCCCATCAGGAACACCCCGCCCAGCACCACCAGCAGCAGCACGGTCACCACCACCGCGGCCAGGGTGCCGTGCGGGAAGGCGTCCGGCAGGTACGGGTTCTCCAGCAGGTGGACCGTGGCGTCGGCGGCGGACAGGGTGATCGTGATGATCCAGGAGGTGGCGACGAAGCCGAGCAGCACCAGGACGAAGAGCTTGCCCCGCCAGAACGGCAGCAGCCGCTCCAACATCGCCACCGAACCCTGCCCGTGCGGGCTCTCCACCGCCACCCGCCGGTACATCGGCAACACACCGAACAGGGTCAGCGCCACGATCAGCAGCGTGGCCAGCGGGGAGAGCGCCCCGGCGGCCAGCACCGCGATGGCCGGCAGGTAGGACAGGGTGGAAAAGTAGTCGACCCCGGTCAGGCACATCACCTGCCACCAGGGGTGGCGCTTCTGCTGGCCCTCCTCGGCCTGCGGGCCGGGCGGCGGCACCCGGTGGGCGAACAGCCAACGCCGCAGTGATCCCTCCGGGGCCCGGGAACGGACGTGGCTGTCCACGCACTCGGGGATCGCCACCGGCCCCGACCGGGTGCGCTCGCCCTGCCCCGGTTCCCGGGC
>NZ_SMJY01000064.1:0-26503 GCF_004348355.1 Micromonospora sp. KC721
TCACCCGCCCGACCGGTCGCCGCCACCGCGACGCCGGCCGCCGAGAAGTCCTGACCGCGACC
This sequence comes from Micromonospora sp. KC721, assembly GCF_004348355.1. Lineage (NCBI taxonomy): Bacteria > Bacillati > Actinomycetota > Actinomycetes > Micromonosporales > Micromonosporaceae > Micromonospora > Micromonospora sp. KC721. The sequence goes on from NZ_SMJY01000064.1 coordinate 63, forward strand.
GAGGAGGAACCATGACCGTCACGCACGGCCAGCCGCTCACCGAGCAGATCACCGACATCCTGGTGGCGCACTGCGGGTTGGACGCCGACGCGGCCGCCCGCGCACCCGCCGCCTCACTGGAGGAACTGGGCATGGACTCGCTGGCCCTGTTGGAACTCTCCGCCGTGGTCGCCGACCGTTGGCAGGTGCAGATTCCCGAACAGTCCGGGCAGCTGAGCATCCCCGCCGTGGCCGACCTGGTGGCCCGCCGCACCCGGCCGTGCGGGCACACCGAGAACAGCATCGTCATCGCCGCCCCGCTGCCGCTGGTCTGGGACATCACCAACGACGTGGCCCGGTGGACCGAGCTGTTCACCGAGTACGCCGTGGTGGAGATCCTGCACCGTGAGGGCGACACGGTGCGGTTCCGGCTCACCATGCACCCCGACGAGAACGGCATCGCGTGGAGCTGGGTCAGCGAGCGCACCGCCGACCCGACCACCCGGCAGGTCCGGGCGCACCGGGTGGAGACCGGGCCGTTCGAGTACATGCGCATCCACTGGCGCTACACCGAGGAAACCGAGGGCACCCGGATGACGTGGGTGCAGGACTTCGCCATGAAACCCACGGCGCCGGTGGACGACGCCGGCATGACCGACCGGATCAACGCCAACAGCCGGATCCAGCTCCAGATCATCAAGGAGAAGATCGAACTGGCGTACGCGGGAGGCACGCGATGACCGAGATCACCAGCGGACTGGTCGCCGCCCGCAACATCACCCCCGACCGGCGTCGCGGCGGCGAGCTGCGGGTGCTGCTCGGGCCGCGTACCGTCGGCAGCACCTCCGGCTTCATGGGGGTCGCGGCGCTGCGCCCGGGGGAACGGATCGCCGAGCACTACCACCCGTACAGCGAGGAGTTCCTGTACGTCGCGCGGGGCGCCATCACCGTCGACCTGGACGACGAACCGGTACCGCTGGCCGCCGGGGAGGCGCTGTTCGTGCCCCGCAACGTGCGGCACCGGCTGCGCAACACCGGCGACGAGCCGGCCGAGGTGGTCTTCCACCTCGGGCCACTGGCCCCCCGCCCGGAACTCGGCCACGTCGACACCGAACTGGTCGAACAGCGGGGCGCGTCGTGACCGGGCGCCGCACGGTCGTCACCGGCGTCGGGGTGGTCGCGCCGGGCGGCGCCACCCGGGACCGTTTCTGGAAGACCGTCACCGAGGGACGGACGGCGACCCGCCGGATCAGCTTCTTCGACCCGTCGCCGTTCCGCTCCCAGATCGCCGCCGAGTGCGACTTCGACCCCGACGCCGCCGGCATCACCCTGGCCGAGCGGCAGCGCGCCGACCGGTACGTGCAGTTCGCCCTGGCCTGCTCCACCGAGGCCCTCGCCGACAGCGGCCTGGTGCTCACCGACGCCGAACGGGAGGTCACCGGGGTGGTGCTCGGCACCGCCGTCGGCGGCACCATGGCCCTGGAACAGGAGTACGTGCGGGTCAGCGACTCCGGCCGGCGGTGGCTGGTCGACCACACCCTCGGTGGGCCGTACCTCTACCCGGCGCTGGTGCCCAGCAGCCTGGCCGCCGACGTGGCCGTCCGGCACGGCGTGCACGGCCCCGCCCAGGTCGTCTCCACCGGCTGCACCTCCGGCATCGACGCCATCGGCTACGCCCACCAGTTGATCGTCGACGGGGAGGCCGACATCGTGCTGACCGGGGCGTCCGACTCGCCGATCTCCCCGGTCACCGTCGCCTCCTTCGACGCGATCAAGGCGACCAGCCCGGACAACGACGACCCGGCGCACGCCTCGCGTCCGTTCGACGCCGACCGGCACGGTTTCGTTCTCGCCGAGGGCGCCGCGGTGCTGGTGCTGGAGGAGTGGGAACACGCCCGCCGCCGGGGCGCGCACGTCTACTGCGAACTCGCCGGGTACGCCAGCCGGGCCAACGGCTTCCACATGACCGGGCTGCGCCCGGACGGGGTGGAGATGGGCCTGGCCATCGCCGACGCGCTGCGCCAGTCCCGGCTCGCGCCGCAGGACGTCTCGTACATCAGCGCGCACGGCTCCGGCACCCGGCAGAACGATCGGCACGAGACGGCGGCGTTCAAACGGGCACTGGGCGAGACCGCGTACCGGGTGCCGATCAGCTCGATCAAGTCGATGGTCGGGCACTCGCTGGGCGCGATCGGCTCGATCGAGATGGCCGCCTGCGCCCTGGCCATCGAGTACGGGGTGGTGCCGCCCACCGCGAACTGGACCACCCGGGACCCGGAGTGCGACCTGGACTACGTGCCGAATGTGGCCCGGGAGGCCCCGGTGGACGTGGCCCTGTCGGTGGGCAGCGGCTTCGGTGGCTTCCAGTCCGCGATGGTCTTCCGCCGGCTGGCGGTCGGCGGATGAGCATCCGGGCGGTGGTGACCGGGATCGGGGTGGTGGCCCCCAGCGGTGTGGGCGCCGACGCGCACTGGCGTACGGTCGTCGAGGGCACCCGCCGCACCGCTCCGATCACGTTGTTCGACCCGGCGCGATACCCAACCCGGGTGGCCGGGGAGGTGCCCGGATTCGAGGCGGCGGCGTGGGCCGACAACCGGCAGTTGGTGCAGACCGACCGGTGGACCCATCTGGGGTTCGCCGCCACGAGGCTGGCGCTGGCCGACGCCGGGCTGCCCGAGCGGGCCCCCGATCCGTACGGCTGGGCGGTCACCCTGGCCAGTTCGTCCGGGGGCAACCTGTTCGGGCAGCGGGAACTGCAACGGCTCTGGGGTGGCAGCACCCGCACCGTCGGGGCGTACCAGTCGATCGCCTGGTTCTACGCGGCCAGCGTCGGGCAGCTCTCCATCCACCACCAGTTCAAGGGCCCGTGCGGGGTGCTGGTCGCCGAGACCGCCGGCGGGCTGGACAGCCTCGCCCACGCGGTGCGTACCGTGCGCCGGGGCACGCCGGTGGTCATCGCCGGTGCCACCGAGTGCCCGCTGAGCCCGTACGCGCTGGCCTGCCAGCTCCGCTCCGGCCTGCTCAGCGACGTTTCCGATCCGGAGGCGGCGTACCGGCCGTTCGACCGGTCGGCGGCCGGATACGTGCCCGCCGAGGGCGGGGCGGTCTTCGTGGTGGAGGAGTTCGGGCACGCCATGGCCCGGGGCGCCCGGATCTACGGCGAGGTGACCGGCTGGGGGGCCACTCACGACGCCGCGCACACCGGCCCGGACGGCGCGGGCGATCCCGGCCGGTACGCCCGGGCGATGCGGCTGGCCCTGGACCGCTCGGGCGTCACCGCCGACGAGGTGGACGTGGTCCTGCCGGACGCCCTCGGGGTGCCCCGGTACGACCGGACCGAGGCCGAGGCGCTGCGGGTGGTCTTCGGTGACCGGCCGCCGCCGGTGAGCACGCAGAAACCGTTGACCGGCCGGGCCCATCAGGGGGGCGCGGCGTTGGACGTGGCGACCGCGCTGCTGGCGTTCCATCACGACACGCTGCCCGCCTCGGCCGCCCCGGGGGAGCCGGCGCCGGGATGCGACCTGGACTTCCTGCGTACGCCCCGGCGACCCCGGCACCGGCTCGCGCTGGTCTGCGCCCGGGGCTTCGACGGTTTCAACAGCGCGCTGGTGCTGCGTGGGGCGCCACCGGCGTCGAGGGGAGGGGCGTGATGAGCGGTCGACGGGCCCGGATCGTCTTCCTGGTACGGGTGGCGCAGGAGCGCACCGAGGACTTCCTGCGGGCCTACGAGGCGGTGCGGCATCTGGTCGCCGAGGGGGTGCCGGGGCACCTGGTGGACCAGGTGTGCCGCTCCGTCACCGATCCGGAGCAGTGGCTGATCACCAGCGAGTGGGAGTCGTTGGCGGACTTCGAGGCGTGGGAGCGCAGCCCGGAGCACCGCGAGCAGGTGCGGCCGATGCGGGAGTGTTTCACCGACGCCCGGTCGCTGCGTTTCGTCATCCACGCCCAGACCCCGGAGGTGGCCCGGGTCTGATCCAGGCCGCACCACGCATTCCGGTGACCACGCCGAGTGACAGCCAACCAGGTTGCGGTCGTGACCATCGCGTGTGGACATCCACGTGCGTCAGGGGGTGCCCGGCGGGAGGATCACCGCATGGCGTACGTCTTCCTGCTGCTCGCGATCTCCGCCGAGGTGCTCGGCACCAGTCTGCTCAAGGCGACCGACGGGTTCACCCGGCTCTGGCCGACCCTCGGCCTGGCGGTGTCCTACCTGTTCGCCTTCGGGATGCTGGCCCTGGCGGTGCGGGACATCCCGGTCGGGGTGGCGTACGCGGTCTGGTCCGGGCTGGGCACGGCGGCGATCGTGGCGATCGGTGCCGCCTTCCTGCACGAGCCGCTGAGCGTGACCAAGGTGGTCGGTGTCGGCCTGGTCATCGCCGGGGTGGTGATCCTCAACCTCGGCGGCAGCCACTGAACGCGGTCGGATCCGCCCACCCGTCGTCTCGGATTCGAGCCGGCGGGTACCCGTGGGTCGCGCCGGACAGCCGGCGCGACCCACGGGTGGTGCGGTTCACGAGTGGTGCGGTGGGTCAGCAGGGGCCGAGGTCGACCCAGACGCCAAACTGCCCGGTGGTGCCCGGTTCCTGGTTCTGCGTCCACCACTGGGCACGCCAGCGGCGGCCGTTGTGCGACACCACGTCGCTGCCCGAGTAGATCGACGTAGGGTTCCATGCCGGGTCCGCGCAGGCCGGAGCCGGTGTGACGGTCAGCGGCAGGACAGCCCGGCTGGCCCCGAGCGCCACCGTCACCTGGCCCGCCTGCGGATCGGGGTGGATGAACTCGTTGAGGTTGCCGGTGATGATCAGGCCGATCTGGCTGCCCGCCGGGAAGAGGTAGTCCTTGGGCTCCAGCAGGACGGTGCCGACGTGCCGCTGCCCCGGCGTCAGGGGCGTGGCGGTGGTGAGCGAGTCACGGTTCCTGGCGTCGAGCGACCCGCGCGCGACCACCCGGGTGCTGGATCCGCCGGTGTAGTGCACCAGCAGCACGGTGAGCGGGGTGCTGGTGGTGGCGGAGGTGAACGCCAACTCGACGCGGGTGGCGCCGGAGAGCCGGTGCGCCGACGGGAGCGTCGGGCTGAGGTACGCGAGCCGGTAGCTCTCGGCGGTGCCGGGGCTCGACACCATGGTCGTCTCCGCCACGGCGCCGGAGCTGGTGAACTGCTGGCTGCCGGAGACGGGGGTGGCGGTCAGGCTGCCGGCGGCGCCGTTGCCGGCCGGGCCCAGGTACAGCGACGTGTCGGTGGTCGTGGACGGGGGCCACGCGGCCTCGGTCACCCGGGTGCCGTCCGGTCGGGCGACGGTGGCCTGGGGTTCGTCCATGACGCCGTTGTCGATGTCGTACAGCCAGTGGTCCATCCACCGGCCGACCGGATCCCTCGGCTCGCTGTAGAACGGGTCGACGTGCGCGGCGTCGTGCAGGTACACCCTGCGCGGCACGTCGTGGGCGACCAACTGGTCCCAGTACCTGCCCCACTGGGTGGTCTTGACGTTGTCGTCCTGCTGTCCGTGCACGAGGAACACGGAGGCCGTGACCTGGTCGACGTCGTCCCGGTAGTCGCGGGCGACGAAGAAGGGGCCGTGGTCCCACCCGGCCTGGGTCTCACCGTCGCCGACGCCCTGGTACTGCGCGACACAGTCCAGCCTGGAGCCGGCGTTGCCCCACCGGGTGGTGAAACCCTGCATGTACCGGACGGGCCAGCTCCGGTACCCGATGCCCTGCGCCCGGGTGTAGTCGTACCAGCTGGAGATCGCCCCGACCGGCACAATGGTCTTGAGCCCGTCGATTCCCGTCTCGGCGACCTGTGTCGCCAACGTGCCGTCGTAGGAAACCCCGTACATGCCGATGCTTCCCGTGCTCCACGAGGCCACCGCCGGGCTGCCGTCGCCGTAGGCGGCGGTGGTTCGGCCGTTCAGCCAGTCGATGACGGCGGTCACGCTTCGCTGGTCTTCGGCACCGCCGACCGACAGGCATCCCTCGGAGGTGCCGGTGCCGGCGATCTCCACCTCGAGCACGGCGTACCCCCGCGGTACGAAGTACTCGTCCAGCCAGCCGCTCCAGTGGGTGGCCGGATCGGCGATCGGGTCGGTCACCGTGCTGCGTCGGGCGGCGGCGCTCTGGACCGTCCAGTACGGGCTCGCCTTGACGATCGAGGCGACCTTGAGGGCGGAGTTCGTCTCCTCGGGGCGGATCACCAGCGCGGTGATCGTGTCCAGGACGCCGTCGCCGTCGCTGTCCATGTCCGACCGGACGTGCACCGTCTCGCGGATGGCTTCGGCCATCGAGAACACGGGTTGGGTGGCGCCGTCGGCCACGACGAGCCCGGGTGGGGTCCGCGCCGCCACGGCTTCGGCGGGCGCGACCCCCACCGTGCCTGCCGTGCTGGCCAGTACGGCGGCGAGAGCGATCGCCCATCGACGCCTTCGGGTGTGTGCAGACAAGTGTTCTTCCGTTCCGGTCGCGCGCCACCGCCGCACCCGGCGCCGGTGCCGGGCCCCGCAGGGCGCTTTAGGTGATGACGGAATGCGCATCCCCGGTGACCGTGGCAGAACATCGACCCGGACGGAACACGGTTGTGATCATTGTCTATTTCGGACGGAAGCACTTGCCTCGCGGTGGAAGTCGGCGGCTGCGGAACCGGCGCACACGCGCCCGATCCTGCCTGTCCGATCGAGCGTGGGCAATCCGGCCGCCCGCTCTTTTTGATCTAGCCATTTGCATGTGGCAATGGTGATCCGGGCTGTCGTAGGGTTCGGGCAGCACCCCGAGAGATGCACTTTATGGGCGTATTCCGCCCTGATTGAGGCTGGGCGGTGGGCGATGGTGACCATGGAGCGTCCGACCGGAGAACCTGCGACACACGACCCGGAATGGGTCGACGACATGTTGCTGGGCGGCGGTTCGGCCGATGTTTGTCTCCGTCTGCCGGAGCCGGTCGACCGGGGCACCCTGCGCCGTCTGGTGGCCGAGGCACAGACCCGGCTCGCCGCCGCCGGGCTGCGTCCCGGCGGCGCCGCCGCGCTGCGCCTGCCCCCGTCACTGGCGTACGTGGTGAACCTGCTGGCCACCTGGCGTATCGGCGCACAGGCTGTCCTGCTCGACCACCGGCTCACCGACCATGAGGTCGACCGGGCGCTGGCCCGGCTCACCCCACAGGTGGTCGTCGCCCCAAGCCACGTCGCCGGCGGCGCGCTGCGCGTCTTCGTCGACGTGACCGAGACGGTGCACCGGTACGCCGACCGGCCGGCCACCAGCGGGCACGCGGTCATCCAGCTCAGCTCCGGCTCCACCGGCCCGTCCAAGGTGATCGGCCGCACCGCCGACGACCTGGTCGCCGAGGTGCGCCGCTACACCCGCATCGACGGGGTGGCGTTGCCCGGCGAGCGGATCGTCCTGCTGCCGTCCATGGTGCACGTGCTCGGCCTGGTCGGTGGGCTGCTCTACGGGCTGCACGCCGGCGTCGAGCTGGTCCCGCCGACCCGCCTCTCCGGCGACGCGATCCTGGCGGCCGTGCGGGCCCAGGACACTCCGGCGACCGTGCTCGGCGTGCCGTTCCACATCGGCCTGCTCGCCTCCACCCGCCCCGACGGTCCGCTGCCGCAGTTCAGGCGGATGACCACCGGCGGGGAGCTGGTGCCGGCCGCGACCGCCCAGGCGTTCACCGACCGGTTCGGCGTCCCGCTGGGCAACATGTACGGCATGACCGAGGTCGGGGTCATCGGCACCGACCTGCACGGCGAGCACCGCCCCTCGATCATGCCTGCCCCCGGCATCGAGGTGCGGGAGGTCGACGGCGAACTCCAGGTGAGCTGCCCGGCCTCGCCGTACGTCGGGCTGAGCGACCCCACCCGGTGGGCCGACGGCTGGCTGCACACCCGCGACGCCGGCACCGTCGACCCGGCGAGCGGCCTGGTCACCGTCAAGGGGCGCCTCGACTCCCAGGTCTCCGTCGGCGGGATGAAGGTGGACCTCACCGAGGTCGAGGGCACCCTCACCGGGTTGCCCGGGGTGGCCGCCGCGGTCGTGGTCTACGACGACGGCATCACCGCCTACGTGCAACCCGACGGGCCGCTGACCGAGGAGACGCTGGACGGGCTCCTCGCCGAACGGCTCGCCGGCTACAAGCGTCCCCGCACCCTGCACCTGGTCGACCAGCTGCCCCGGACCACCACCGGCAAGCTGGTCCGCTCCGTCCCCGCGCTTCGGCTGACCGCGCCGTGACGCGCGGCAGCCGGTCCACCGCCGTCAGCTCGCCCACGAGGAGAGGTTGAACCCATGCGCGACGAGGTCCGCACCTTCGTCATCCAGCAACTCGAGGACATGAACTACGACGTCGACGGGATCGACGACGACACCACCCTCGGCCCCGCCGGCGTCGACCTGGAGTCCCTCGCCCTGGCTGACCTGGCCGTCCGGGTCGAGGACCGGTACGGCCTGACGTTCGCCGACGACGAGTCGGAGCGGCTGGCCCTGATGACGGTCGGCGAGTTCACCACCATGATCGCCGAGCGGGTCGCCGGGGCGACCGCCGACAACCGCTGATGTCGGATCAACCCGACCTGGCGCGAGCCGACCTGCTCGGCATGCTCGCCGACATGACCGCCAAACCCGTCGACCAGGTGTCGCACCGGGTCGGCTCGATGGAACTGGCCTGGCTCGTGCACCTCGTCGAGCAGCGCTACCAGCGGCGGTTGGATCTCACCGACGACCAGCTGGCCGCGATCCGCACCGTCGATGACGCCCTGGCGGTGTTCCGCACCTCGCTGACCAGCGCCACGGATGGATGAGCGGGAACCCGTACCGATCACCGGAACGTACGCCGTCAGCGCCCTGGGCCGGGGCGTCGACGCGCAACTCGACGGGGTGCTCCGCGCCGCCCCGGCGTTCCGGCCGGTACGCCGATTCGACACCACCGCCCGCCGGGCGGGCGTGGCCGCGACCCTGCCCGACGTCGACACCCTCCCCGACGAGCTGACCGAAGCCGTGACGGCCGCCTGCGCGGCGGCCGCACTGACCGCCGCGCACCGGACCGGGTCGGCGTTCTTCCTGGCCACCCACGGTGGCCCCGGTACGCTGCCCGGCCCGTTCCGCGCCGACCGGTCGATAGCTGTCGCACCCGAGGCGGGGCGCGACGAACGAGGGCCGCTGCCGGCGCTCGCCGGGCACCTGGCCCGGCGGTGCGGGCTCGGCGGCCCCACCCGCGTCTACACCACCGCCTGCGTTTCGGCCAGCACCGCCGTGGCCGACGCCGCCGCCCTGATCCGCCGAGGTGACCGGGAACGGGTCGTGGTCGCCGCCGGTTACCTGGTCGAGCCGGACCAGTTCGCGCTCTTCGACGCCGGCCGGGCGCTCGCCGACGACGGGGCGGTCCGCCCGTTCAGCGCCGGCCGGCGAGGGCTGCTGCTCGGCGACGGGGTGGCGGCGGTGGTGCTGGAGTCCGCCGGGGCGGCCCGACGTCGGGGCGCGTCACCGGTGGCGGCCCTGCACGGCTGGGGCCGGGCCGGCGACGCGTACCACCCGTGCCAGCCCGACCCGACCGGCCGCGGGCTGGCCCGGGCGGTCGGCGCGGCGCTACGGCGCGCGGGCCTGGAGCCGGCGGCGGTCGGCTACGTCAACGCCAACGCCACCGGCACCGGGTTCGGTGACGCCGCCGAGGCCGCCGCGCTGCGGCTGGCCCTCGGCGAGCACGCCGGCCGGGTGCCGGTCAGCTCCACCAAGTCGGTGCACGGGCACGCGCTGGAAGCCTCCGGTCTGCTCGAACTGGTGGTGACCGTGCAGGCGTTACGGCACGGGACGTTGCCGGTCAACGCCGGTTGGCTCGGACCCGACGAGACCTGCCCGCTGGACGTGGTCACCGACGCCCCACGACCGGCGGTCGGCCGGTACGCGCTGAGCCTCAACGCGGCGTTCGGTGGCGCGAACACCGCCCTGCTGGTGGGCGCGCCGTGACCGGGGCCGCTGACCGGGCGCTCGGGACCGTGCCGGGCGGACCGGGCGGCCCGGGTGGGGTGCGGACGTCGCGGGTGCTGGCCGAGGCGCGCTGGCCGGAGCCCGGCGACGGGTCGCCGCCCCCGTTGCCGGGCTTCGTGCACTCGTCGTTCGCGCCCCTGGTGGCCGCGGTGGCCGGGCGCTGCCTGCGCCGGCGGACCCCACCGGCCGGCAGCCGGTGCGCGGTGGTGTTGGTCAGCGCGGCCGGGGACCGGCCCAGCGCCGACCACGTCCGGGCCACGGTCGCCGCCGGTGGCCGGATCGGACCGCTGTTCTTCTTCCAGTCGGTGCCCAACAGCGTCGCCGGGCACGTCGCGGCGCGCTGGGGCCTGGACGGCCCGGTGGTGTGCCTGAGCCCGACGGGGAACCCGCGGGCCGACGCCGTCGCCGAGGCGGAACTGCTGCTGCACGACGGCGACGCCGACGTGGCGTTGCTGGTCCTTGTCGAACACGCGCCCGACGGCGCCCCCACCGGGGCGGTCGCGGTGCTGCTGGGGGAAGGAACGAGCCCATGAGGACGAGGGGACTGCGCGGAGCACTGGCCGCCGACACCGCGATCGGCGCCGGTAACGTGCTCGCCCGGGTGCTGGCGCACGGGGCCGACCCGGACGGACCGGGGTTGACCTTCGACACCGCGGTCGACGGGTACCCGGCCGGACAGCCGCTGACCCTGGGGCAGCTCGACGAGCGGGTCGCCGCCCGGTCCGCCTGGCTGCACGAGCGCGGGATCGGACCGCGTGACCCGGTGGCGGTGTGGGCGACCAGCGCCGCCGACACGGTGCTCAGCTTCCTGGCACTGGCCCGGCTCGGCGCGATCCCCGCGCTGATGAACGGCAGGCTGCGCCCGGAGATCGCCGCCGAGTACCTGCGTCGACTGCGGGCCGTCGGGGTGCTCGCCGACGCCCCGCACGCCGAGGCGCTCGCCGGTCACGACCCGGGTGCCCCGCTGCTCGGCCAGCCTGCCGAGGCCGGTACGGGTGACCCGACGACCGCCCCGGCCCACTACCGCCACCACGACGAGGACCCGGTCGTCATCACCCACACCTCCGGGACGACCGGCGTGCCGAAAGCCGTGCTGCACTCGCACGCCAGCCTCTTCGCCGCCACCCGGCACCTGCTGGCCATGCCCCAGGCACAGGGCACCCGACGGATCCTCAACGCGCTGCCCGCCCCGCACACCGCCACCGTGCTCATGGTCAACCAGGCGTTGGGCAACCAGGCGGAGATGCTGCTGGTGTCCGAGCAGGGCGGACAGCGGGTGCTCGACGCCATCCAGCGCTGGCGTCCGGACGGCGTGTTCGGCTTCTCCGTCACCTGGGCGGAACTGGCCCGCTTCGACCTGACCGGGTACGACCTCGACTCGGTGCGGTTGTGGTTCAACACCGGTGACGCCACGCACGAGCCGCACGTACGCCGCCTGGTGGCGGTCGGCTCCCGGGACGTGATGACCCGCGACGGGGTGACCCGGGTGCCGGGTTCGGTCTTCATCGACGGCCTCGGCTCCAGCGAGATGGGACACTCGATGTTCCACATCACGCACACCACCGCGACGAGCCGGTACGGCCGCTGCGTGGGTCGCCCGTACCGGTTCGCCAGGGTGGCGGTGCTCGACCCCGACGGCACCGAACTGCCACCCGGGCAGGTCGGGTGGCTCGGCATCGACTCGCCGTCGCTGTTCCGCGGCTACTGGAACGACTCGGTCACCACCCACCGGTCCCGGCTGCGCGGCTGGTACCTCACCGGCGACCTGGTGTACGCCGACGACGAGGGCCGCTACTACCACCTGGACCGGGCCGTCGACGCGGTCGACGCCGGAAACGGAAAGCGGTTCTACACGGCCCTGTCGGAGGAGCGGGTCCTCGCCGCCTGCCCCGACGTCACCGACTGCACGGTGGTGATGGTCGCCGACGGCGACGGGGTCGTCACCGACGTGCTGCTGGAACTGGCCGCCGGCGCCGACCCGGACACCGACCGCGTCGAGGCGGTGCGGGTGGCGCTCGGCGACGACGTCGGGGCGACCCTGCGCCGGGTGGTGCCGGTCCGCGCCGACGACATCCCGGTCACCGTCACCGGCAAGGTCCGCAAGGTGGCGCTGCGCGAGCGCTACCTGACCGAGTCGCCGTCATGACCGCCGTCATCACCGGGATGGGGCTGCTCAGCCCCGTCGGCCGGGGCGCGGCGGCCACCTTCGACGCGCTCACCAGCGGCACGTCAGGGCTGACCCGACCGCCGGAGGGACACCCGGCCCGGGAGTCGCTGGAGGTCGCCGGTCTGCTGCCGGAGATCGACCCGCGTACCGTCGCCACCGGACCGGAGACCAGGGTGCTGGACCGGATCGTGGTGCTGGCGCTGCTCGCCGCCGCCGACGCGCTCGCCGACGCCGGGATCGAGGTCGGCCGGGACGTCGACCCGGAGCGCGCCGGTGTGATCGTCGGCGGGGTGGGCGGGTTGTCCACCCTGGAGGCACAGGTGGTGGCGCGGGCCGCCCGGGGCCGCGCCGCGGTCAGCCCGTACCTGCTGACCGGGATCCTGCCGAACATGCCGGCGGCGCGGATCGCCATCACCCACGGCATCCGCGGCTACAGCTCCTCGGTCGGCACCGCCTGCGCCTCGGGGGCGCAGGCGGTCGCCGACGCGGTCCGGCTGATCCGGGCCGGGGAGGCCGACGTGGTGCTCTGCGGGGCCAGCGAGGCGCCGCTGTTCCCCACCTTCGCCGACACCTTCGGCAACGCCCGCGCCCTGGCCCGGGGCTGGGCCGACCCGACCGAGGCGAGCCGGCCGTTCGACCGGCGTCGCAACGGTTTCGTGCTGGCCGAGGGGGCGGCGCTGCTGGTTCTCGAACGGGCCGAGCACGCCGCCGCGCGCGGTGCCACCGGGTACGCCGAGATCGTCGGGTACGGGACGACGACCGACGCGTACCACCCGACCGCCCCCCGGCCCGACGGGGCGGGTGCGGCCGAGTGCATGCGCCGGGCGCTGGCCGCCGGGAACGTGACGTCGGGCGACGTCGGCTACGTCAACGCCCACGGCACCGGCACCCGACTCGGTGACGTCGCGGAGACGACTGCGCTGGCCCGGGTCTTCGGCGACGGTGGGGTGCCGGTCAGCTCGACCAAGGCGCTCACCGGGCACCTGCTCGGCGCGTCCGGGGTGGTGGAGGCGGCGGCCTGCGCGCTGGCGCTGGGCGCCGGGCTGCTACCGCCCACGTACCACCTCGACGACCCGGATCCGGCCTGCCCGGCCGATCACGTCCGGGGACGGGCGCGGGCCACCGGAACCGACTTCGCACTGACCAACTCATTCGGCTTCGGCGGTCAGAACGTCAGCCTGCTGCTGCGGCGGACCACCGGGGGAAAGGGACGGGACAGATGGACATCCGGGGAATAGATCACATCGAACTGCACGTGGGCGACCTTCAGTCGGCCGCCCGCCTCATGGAGCGCGGTTTCGGCTTCCGGTCGCGGGGACACGGGGGACCGGAGACGGGGCTCGCCGGGCAGCGGTGCCGGCTGCTGACCCAGGGCGACATCCGGCTGCTGCTCAGCACCGGGCTGACGGCGGAGCATCCCGCCACCGGGTACGTCCGTCGGCACGGCGACGGTGTCGCGGTCCTCGCGCTGGAGGTGGCCGACGCCGCCGGGGCGTACGCGGAACTGGTGGCCCGCGGCGCGACGCCGGTGACCCCGCCGCGTACCTTCACCGGTGCGGACGCCGAGGTGGTGACCGCCGAGGTCGGTGGCGTGGGCGACGTGCGGCACCGCCTCGTCGAGCGACGCGGCGACCGGGCCGACTTCCTGCCCGGCGTCGTCGAACCGGTCCCGGCCGCCGCCGACGGGCAGCTGCTCGCCGAGGTGGACCACCTGGCGGTGTGCCTGCCACCCGGCGCGCTCGACGCCACCGTCGCCCGCTACGAGCACGTCTTCGGGTTCCGACCGGTCTTCGCCGAGCGCGTCGAGGTCGCCGGCCAGGCGATGAACTCCACCGTGGTGCGGGACGCCAGCGCCCGGGTCACCCTGGTGCTGCTGGAACCGGACACCGGCGCGCGGCCCGGCCAGCTCGACGCGTTTCTCGCCGCGCACCACGGGGCCGGGGTGCAGCACCTCGCGCTGCGCACCGACGACATCGTCGCCGCCGTCGGCGCGCTGACCGCTCGCGGGGTCCGCTTCGCCGGCACCCCGGCCGCCTACTACGACGACCTGCCGCGGCGGGTCGGCGCGTTCGACGCACCGCTGAACCGGCTGCGTGAACTCGGCATCCTGGTCGACCGGGACCACGGCGGCCACCTGCTGCAGATCTTCACCGAGTCGACGCACCCGCGCCGGACCCTGTTCTGGGAGGTCATCGAGCGACGTGGGGCGCGCACCTTCGGCAGCGGAAACATTCAGGCCCTGTACGAGGCCAAGGAACGGGAGCTGGCCACGGCGGGGGAGGACCCCGTCGTCGTGGCCGGCCGGGCAGGAGGGATGCCGGTATGACCACCACCGAGTTCCAGCCGACGCTCACCGCCGAGGAGGAGGCGCTGCTGCCCACCGAGGCCGACGTGCGCCACTACGCCGAACACGGCTGGTACCTGTCGAAGAAGCTGCTCACCGACGCCGAGGTGGACGCGCTGGCCGCCGCGACCGACCGGTACTACGCCGGCGAACGGGACCGCACCCTGCCGGTGCGCCCGCCCAAGCTCGCCTACTGGGAGCCGTCCAAGGGCCCCGTGCAGCGGCACAACGACTACGTCCACCACGAGCACGACGGCATCGCCGCGATCCTGCGTAAACCCCTGATCGGGGCGGTCGCCGCGCGGCTGGCCGCCACCGACGAGATCCGGGTCTTCCAGTCCACGCTGATCTACAAGCCGCCGATCTCCGGTGAGCCGTCCAACATCGTGCCGTGGCACTTCGACAAGCACTACTGGGCGTCCTCGTCGTCGGAGAACATGCTCACCGCGTTCATCCCCTTCCACGACTGCGGCGAGGAGATGGGCACCATCACCATGGTGGACGGCTCGCACCGCTGGTCCGAGATCGGCGCGGACGACACCGTGGTGCGGCACTTCGCCGAGCGGGACCGCGACCAGTTGGAGGAGATGCTGGCCCGCAACGCGGCCCACAACGGCACGACGATCCGCAAGATTCCGATGGTGATCCCGAAGGGACACATGAGTTTCCACCACTGCCGCACCTATCACGGCAGCGGCCCCAACGTCAGTGGCCGTCCCCGCCGGGCCGTCTCCCTGCACCTGCAGGACGGCTCGAACGCCTGGCGGGAGTTTCCGCTGTCGGACGGCACCCGCGCCGCGTACAACCACGACGTGCTGGTCCGCCGCACCGCCGACGGGCGGCCGGACTACGCCGACCCCGACTACTGCCCGGTCATCTGGCGCGGCCAGGTCGGGCCGGACGCCCCCGCCGCCGTACCGGAGGGCCGCGACCGGTGACCGGCGCCGACCCGGTCGGGCTGTACCGCACGGTACGGCTCATCCGCCGCTTCGAGCAGCGGGCCATCGACCTGGTCCGGGCCGGGCAGATCGTCGGCGGCATCCACCCGTACCTCGGTCAGGAGGGGATCGCCGCCGGAGTGTGCGCCGCGCTGCGCCCGACGGACCTGGTCACCGGCACCCACCGCGGGCACGGCCACGTGCTGGCCAAGGGTGCCGACCCGGCCCGGACGATGGCCGAGCTGTGCGGCCGGGAGACCGGGCTGAACCGGGGCCGGGGTGGGTCGATGCACGCCGCGGACCTCTCCGTCGGCGTGCTCGGTGCCAACGCGATCGTCGGCGCGGCCGGTGCGATCCTCACCGGGGCGGTGTGGGCGCACCGGCGGCGCGGCGACGACGTGGTGGGGGCGACGTTCTTCGGCGACGGGGCGGTCAACGAGGGGATGCTGCTGGAGGCGTTCAACCTGGCCGCACTCTGGCGGGTGCCGGTGCTGTTTGTCTGCGAGAACAACGGCTACGCCACCACCATGCCGGTGGCGGGCGCGGTGGCCGGCACCATCACCGGCCGCGCGGCGGCGTTCGACATGCCGGCGACCGTCGTCGACGGACAGGACCCGGAGGCGGTACACGCGGTCGCCGCCGCCGCCGTGGCCCGGATGCGCGCCGGTGGGGGGCCAGAGCTGGTCGAGGCGCAGACCTACCGGTTCGACGCGCACCACACCTTCGAACACGTGGTTCGCCTCGACTACCGCCCGCCGGAGGAGGTGGCCGCCGGCCGGGCCCGGGATCCGGTGGACATTCAGGGCGACCGGCTCGCCCCGCACCGGCGGGCGCAGGTTGACGCGGAGGTGGAGGCCACCGTGGACGCGGCCGTCGCGTTCGCCCTGGCCGGCCCCGAACCCGACCCGGCCGGGGCGTTGGACCACCTGTACGCCAGCGGGCTGACCGCCCGGGCCGGAGGGGGGCAGGGATGAGGCTGTCGTACCGGCGGGCGTTGACCCGGGCGCTCGCCGACGAACTGGCCCGCGACGAGTCGGTGTTCCTGCTCGGCGAGGACGTCCGGGTGGGCGCTTCCATGATCACTTCTGGTCTGTGTCGGCGGTTCGGGCCGGAGCGGGTACGCGACACCCCGCTGTCGGAGCAGGCGTTCACCAGCTTCGCCACCGGGGCGGCGCTGGCCGGGATGCGGCCGGTGGTGGAGTTCCAGATCCCGTCGCTGCTCTTCCTGGTCTTCGAGCAGATCGTCAACCACGCGCACAAGTTCCCGTTGATGACCGGTGGCCAGTGCGCGGTCCCGGTCACCTACCTGGTGCCCGGCTCCGGTTCCCGTACCGGCTGGGCGGGGCAGCACTCCGACCACCCGTATCCGCTCTTCGCCCACGTCGGCATCGTCACCGCCGTGCCGGCCACTCCGGCCGACGCGTACGGGCTGCTGGTGTCGGCGATCCGCCACGACGACCCGGTGGTGGTCTTCGCGCCGGCCGGCGCGCTCGACGTCCGGGAGGACGTCGAGCGCCTCGCCCCGGTGCCGTTCGGCCGGGGGGTGGTACGGCGGGCCGGCGACGACGTCACCGTGGTCGCCGTCGGCCATCTGGTGCACGACGCGCTCGCCGTCGCCGACGAACTCGCCGGTCAGGTGTCGGTCGAGGTCTTCGACCCGCGCACCGTCTACCCGTTCGACCTGGACGGGCTGCTCGCCTCGGTGACCCGCACCGGCCGGCTCGTGGTGTGCGACGACGCGAACCGGTCCTGCGGGATCGCCGCCGAGATCATCACCAGCGTGGTGGAGCGGGTGCGGCTGGCCGTACCGCCACGCCGGGTCACCCGCCCCGACGGGGCGGTACTGCCCTTCGCCCCCGGACTGGACCGGGCCGTGCAGCCCGGCCGGGAGGCGCTCACCGCCGCCATCCACCACGTAGCGAAGGACCCGACATGATCGACGTGAACTACCGGTGGCCGGAAGCCGGCCAGGCGTGGCGTGACCTGCCGGAGGCCACCCGGCGGCAGATGGTCGCCGCCGGCGCGCAGGAGTGGGAGCGGATCTTCCACGGCCGGGCGACCTACAACAAGCAGTGGCGGCTGGCCCGGCCTCCGGTGCTGACCGCCGACGGGTTCCGTGAGCTGAACGAGGTCTGCGACCGGATCGCCCAGCTCATCCTGGACGCCTGCCGGCGGCGGGCGCGTACCGCGGGGCAGTTGCGCGAGCTGCTCGGCGTGCCGCGGGGGGAGACCCAGCTGCTCGACGAGGACGAGCCGCTGTCCGAGGCGCTGCTGGCCGCGTACCGGCCGGACGTGCTGATCTCCGGCGGGCAGCCGCGGATCGTCGAGTACAACATCGACAGCAGCCTCGGCGGCGGGTTCGACACGGACACCGTCATCCAGCGCTATGGCGCGCTGTATGCCGAACGGGGTCTGCTCGACGGGGTGCCGGCCCGGCCCGCCCCGTCCCTGCTGGATCAACGGTTCGTGGCGATCCGCGACGAGTTGGGCCTGGCCGACGGGGCCCGGGTGGCCTTGCTGATGGACTTCGACGGCGACTACCCGGGCCTGGACGACCCGGAGACGTTCATCCGGATCCTGTCGCCCCTGGCCGACCAGGCCCGGCGCTTCGGCATCGATCTGGTGATCGCCCCGGTCGCGACGGCCACCCTGGACGCCGGGCGGCGACTGGTGGTGGACGGTGCCCCGGTGGACGCCCTGTTCCGCCTCTTCGTGCCGAACCGGGTCACCCCGAGTGCCGGGCTGGACGCGGTGGCCGGGGCGCTCGCCGCCGGCACCCTGCCGATGTTCGTCAGCGCCGCCGCGTGGTTGCTCGGCAACAAGCACAACTTTGCCTGGTTGTACGAGGACCTCGACCGGCTCCCCGCCGACGACCAGGCCCTGGTCCGCCGGTACGTGCCGCACACCGTGGCGCTCACCGCGGCGGAACTGGACCGGGCGCTGGCCGACCAGGCGGACCTGGTCACCAAGCCGGCCAACGGCTCCGCCGGGCACGGGGTGCTGATCGGCCGGGAGGTGAGCGCCCAGGCCTGGGCCGAGGGGGTGCGCGCCGCGATCGCGCGGGGCGGCAACATCCTGCAGGAGTACATGCCGGCCGACCGGGTGGCGATGGACTTCGTGCAGATCGAGACCGGTGAGGTGGTCACCGCCGACGTGCCGTACAGCATCGCCCCGTACCTGTTCGGCCGGACCGGGTCCGGCGGCCTGGCCCGGGTCGGCTACCCCGGCTGCGACGAGGTGCTCAACCTGGCCCACGGCGTCCTCCTCTCCGGCCTCCTGCTCACCGACTGACCAGGCGCGGTCGGGGGGACTCGGCCGGCTGGCCTGTCTGTCGGTGGTTCGCCCGCTAGCGGGCGGCCAGGTGGGCGCCGAGGCGGCGGACCGTCTCCGCCGCCGCGATGGCGTCGCTGCGCGCGCTGCCGTGCCGACCGTCGCTGCTGTAGAGCGACGGGTCGGCGACGGCCGGGTGGTCGGTCAGGTGCACGTGCAGCGCGCCCAGGCGCCCGGCGAGCCGGCCGGTGCGGGCCGACAGCAGGCGCATCCGCTCACCCAGCCCGGCCCGCAGCGCCGGCGGCACGGCCGGACTGTGCGACACGTCGAACATGCCGACGGTGATCACGTCGGCTCCGGCAGCCCGCAACGCGCCGACCATCGCGGTCATCTCGGCGTCAACGGTGTCCGGGTCGTACGACGCGCGGAACGCGTCGTTGCCGCCGCACACCACCAGGGCCAGGTCCGGGGCGAAGGCGAGCGCCGCGTCCAGTTGCGCCGCGCGGACCTCGTGCGCCCGCAGCCCGCGCCGGCCCAGGTTCAGGTACGCCAGCCCGGGCGCCGCCGCGCGCAGCTCGGTGGCGATCCGGTCGGCCCACTGCACCTCGGGGTACCCGGCGACCGGCTCGCACAACCCTTCCGCGACGCTGTCGCCCAGCACCACGAACCGGCGCCACGGATGCCCCCGCAACAGCGTGGCGCTCTCCCCGGGACGAAGGCAGAACGGATCCGTCGCTTCGGTCAGCGTCGATGGCATGCCGGCACGGTAGCGAACCGGTGGCGACCCCGGCCAGCGGCCGACCGGTCAGGCCGGGTCCAGCTCCACCTCGGCCAGGTAGACGCAGGTGCGGCCCTCGTGGGAGGAGTAGTAGCTGACCCACAGGAGCCCGCCGTGCCAGACCAGGCCGGGGTAGCTGGTGTCCCCGCCGGAGGGCAGCGCCACCAGTTCGGACAGCTCGCCCCGTTCCGGGTCGAGCAGGCAGATCGCGGTGCGGACCGGGCCGTCGTGCCGGCGCACCCCGGCGATCAGCCGGCCGTCCGGCAGCCGACGCAGCGCCGGCCCACCCACCCGGACGCCCAGGTCGGTCCACTCCCAGTGCCGGTACGGCGGGTGGGCGAGCCCCAGTTGGGCGGTGGCGCTGTCCCGGTCGCGCCGCAGCAGGCAGTACGCGGTGCCGTCCGGCGCGAAGGCGAGACCCGACTCGTTGGGGTACCCGTCGGCGAACAGTGTCGGCACCCAGGGCTGCAGGTCCAGTCCGTCCCCGCTGCGGTAGAGCCGGACGAAGCGCGGCTCCCGGGTGGCGTACCCGACGCCGTACATGGCGTCCCGGTGCCAGACCGCCTGCCACACCCAGACGTCCTGCTCGCCGAGGAGGCTGGAATCGCTCCATCGTTGCCCGTCGTCGGAGAGCCAGCTCACCGTCCGGAACGTCTGTGCCGCCTTCGGTGGCGGGCCGGACGCCACGGCGGCGAGCAGTTGCAGCCGGCCGTCCGGGCGGACGACGAAACGCGGGTCACGCAGGTCGCCCGACGGCCGGGCCAGCACGGCCGCCGGCCGCCACGTCCGGGCGTCGGGCGAGGTCAGCACCCGGATCACCCCGTCGTCGGAGACGTGACCGTCGCCCTCGCGGAAGGCGCACCACCAGGTGTCGCGGTAACGGACCAGATCGGTGAAGGCACTGTGCGGCGCGGCGTCGGCGATCCGCCGGACCGCCCGCACCCGGGCCGTCGTACCGCTCGTCGACGTCGCGGTCATCACGCCACCTCCCGGTTGGTCGACCGACCACGGTAGGTGCCGAACCCGGGCTGCGGCACCACCGGCAGGCGTACGGTCGGCGAACATCCGGTGGGCGGCAGCCGAACCGGGCCGGATGCCGCCCGGGTCGGGACGGCGATAGCCTCGGCGGCGGAGGTGAGGTCCGGGTGGTCCAGGTGGCGGTCTGCGGCCCAGCGTCCGCGTCGCCGACGCAGGTGGCCCAGGCCCGCCGGGTGGGCGAACTGCTGGCGACGCGGGGTGCGACGGTGCTCTGCGGAGGCGGCGGCGGGGTGATGGCCGCGGTCGCCGCCGGGGCACGTGCGCACGGCGGCCTGGTGATCGCGGTACGCCCCGACGACGGCACCGGGGCCGGCCCGTACGCGCAGGCGTCGGCGACGCTGCTGACGAACCTGGGACAGGCCCGCAACGCGGTGCTGGTGTGCAGCGCCGACGCGGTGATCGCGGTCGGCGGCTCGTGGGGCACGCTCAGCGAGGTGGCGTTGGCGATGCGCCGCGGCGACGTGCCGGTGGTGGTGCTCGGCGGCTGGCGGGTGGTGGACGACTCCGGTGTTCCGGTCGCCGGGCCGTGTCACGTGGACACCCCCGAGGAGGCGGTACGCCTCGCCCTGACCGCCGACGGTGGCTCCTGATCGGCCAAGGCCGGCCCGGACGCGGCGGTGACCGGGTGGGGCGGTGCGGCGGCACCCGGTGGTGCGGGGGAGACTGGACCGGTGAGCGAGCGGACCGGCCTGACGCACGTGGCGTCCTTTGTGCTGCGCGAGTCGGGAAGCGACGCGCCGTTGCCGGAGATCGCCGCTGCCTGGCTTGCCGACGCGGTGCCGCCACCGGCCGTCGAGGAGGCGGTGCCGGCGCTCGCCGAGGCGCTCACCGCTCTCGTCGCCGACGGACTGCTGACGGTGCGCCGGTTCCGGACCTGGCCGGCGGCCTGGGTAGACGGCGCGAGCGTGGCCGGTGAGCGGCTGACCGTCGAGGCGCGGGTCGCCGGCACCTGGCTGCCCGGGCCGGCCCGCGACGGCCTGCTGGTCGCCCGGGTCACCGAGGCGGGCAGGGCGTATCTGGGGCGGGCCTAGTCGCTTGCTGACCCACGCCCCGCGATTGCCGTGGCAGGATGACCCGGTGCGCTCACGGCCGAGGTAGTCGGCGGCAGTATCTTCAGCCCCATGGAGGGTGCACGTGCGTCGTAGCGCACGAGAAGGTTCATCTTGCTTCGGCGTGCGCTGCGGGAGCGGCCGGACGTGGGTCCTTTGACGTCCGCTCACGTTGCGCGTCGGTCCGACTATCGACCGCGTGTCACCGAAGAAACAGCCCGACGTACTCCCCATCCAAGGCGACCAACACGTTCGGCCATTCGCCATGCAGATCGTCCGCATCGCCTCGGATGCCGGGCTCTACCGGCGCGACGGTGATGAGAGCCGTGTCGTACTCCGTGATCATCTGCGCTCCGCTCGGACAGCGGATCCGTCCGCTCGCCCTTGCTGTATACGGCATGCCTCGTGCTCATGCCCACTCTCGGTAGACGATGAGCGGACCTGAGGATCGTCCGGACGACATCTTGAACTCGGCAGAACGAGCGCAGAGCGAACCGCACGTCCGTCGCACGCTGTGACGCCCGGACCGCGGCAGAAGCGAACGTTTGCTGTGCTGGCGTCTGGGTGCTCTGGTTGCCGATAGCCTGCGGCCGTGATGCGTGGAGTGGTGTTCTTCGACGTTGACGGGACATTGGTTCCCAACACCAGCAGTGGACAGCACCTGGCGGAGTTGTTGGGCCATGCCGAGGTCGTACGGGAGGCGGAGGCCGGCTACGCCGCAGGCGTCCTGAGCAACGAGCAGGTCTGCGTGCTCGACGCCCGCGGTTGGGCGTCGCGAAGTCCTGCAGAGGTGCGTGGGTTCTTGAAGACGCTACCGCTGGTAGAGGGCATCGCCGAGACCGTCGACTGGTGCCGCCGGCACCGGCTGGCGCCGATCCTGGCCACGCTGGCGTGGGACGTCGTGGGCGAGTATTTGTGTGACCGCTTCGGGTTCGAGCGTTCCTGCGGGCCGCGCCTGGAGGTGGTCCGTGGCCGATACAGCGGTGATGTAGCGGCGTATTTCGACGAGATAGACAAGCGCGACTTCGCGGTGAGCGTGGCCACCGAGCTGGGTGTGCAGCTGTGGCACTGTGCAGCCATCGGTGACAGTCGTTCGGATCTGCCTTTGTTCGCTGAGGTGGGGATGGCCGTTGCCTTCAACGCGACCGCAGGAGCTCGCTCAGCCGCCCACACGTCGGCAGACGGAAGCGATCTCCGCGATGTGCTGCCGCTTCTCGCCGGTTGGCTGGAGAGCATGCCATAGTCGACGCCCGCCACCGGACACCCGCTCATCGACGAAAGCGGACATGCCATGGTCGGCCCGGCCGTAGGTCCTCCACGATCGATCCCGCCTGCCGGCGTCTTGGTGGCTATGCTCGAGCGCTGGTGTGACGCGACCTGGATGGGCGGGTCATCTCGCAGGCGGCTTCCACGGGAGCCACGCTTCAAAATGTTTCGGTATCTGTGGCGTCGGCGATGGACGTGCCCACTTGTCCAAGTTCGAGGGCCTGGCCGCGCCCTTCTCCGACCTGGGCAAACATGCTTCCGTCGGCCCCTCAACCTCTTCAGGGTTTCCGGAGCATTTCCGGAAGTTGTTGACAGTGTGGCCAGCCCGTATCGATACTTTCCTTTTGAAAGCCATACATGATCATCGATCGTTGGCGTCGTGTGTCAAGGAGGGCCCGTGAACAGCAGCCTGAGACAGCGTAAGAAAGTTGCTGGAGTAGCTTTGCCGACGGCGGTGTTGTTGCTGGTAGCCGGCGCTGTGACGGTCCAGTCCACCGGCCCGGCCGCCGCAGCCGAGACCACGCTGCGGGCCGCGGCCGCCAAGGCCGGGCTGTTCTTCGGCGTCGCCGCCTCACCCCACCGGCTTCACCCGATCGTCGGTCAGGAATTCAACCAACTGACTCCCGAGAACGACATGAAGCCGGACAGGATCGCCACGTCGAGCGGTGGACTGCAGAACACCGGCGGCGCGGACACCCTGGTCAACCACGCCCGGAGCAACAACATGCTGGTCCGGGGTCACACGTTGGTGTGGCACTCGCAGGCCGGCGCGCTGCAGGGTGCCAGCCAGGCGACGCTGAACACCTTCATCGGCAACGCCATCAACCGCTGGGGCAGCAGGATCGCGTACTGGGACGTCGTCAACGAGGCGCTGGAGGACAACAACACCGGCCGGCGCCGGAACCAGTGGCCGCACAGCATGAACCGGGACGCGAACGGCGACGGTGACTTCTTCGACGCCGGCGACACCGACGTCATCCGGGACTCGTTCATCCGGGCCAAGCAGGTCGTGCAGGCCGGCGGGCTGACCACCAAGCTCTGCATCAACGACTACGACGTCGAGGGCCTGACGGTCCGGGGCGGCACCCCGAACCGCAAGGCCAATGCGCTGTACGACATCGTGCGCAACTACCGGCAGTACATCGACTGCGTCGGGTTCCAGGCGCACTTCAACGACAACCCGAACAGCATCATCACCAACGACCTGCAGGCCAACATCCAGCGCTTCGCCGACCTCGGCGTCGAGGTGCACCTCTCCGAGTTGGACATCGACGACGACCTGAGCAACAACGACATCGGCGCGGGCCAGGCGGAGAACTACCGCAAGGTCGTCCGGGCCTGCTTGAACGTCGCGAAGTGCACCGGCATCACCGTCTGGGGCATTTCCGACAGCGAGTCGTGGCGCTCCTCGGAGCGGGGTCTGCTGTTCAGCGGCGGCAACGGGAACTACCAGAAGAAGGCCGCCTACCATGCGGTCCTCGATGAGCTGAACAAGGGCCGTAGCGCGACCCCGCCGACGACCCCGCCGGTGACGTCCGACCCGCCGACCACGCCGCCGACTGCTGGCTGCTCGGCCACGGTCTCGTTGAACTCGTGGACCGGCGGCTTCGTCGCCACCGTGCGGGTCACCGCCGGCACCTCGCCGATCAACGGGTGGAACGTCCAGCTCACCCTGCCGTCCGGGACCACGGTGACCAACGCCTGGAGCGCCAACCGCACCGGCACCACTGGCACCGTGCAGTTCAGCAACGTCAGCTACAACGGCTCGCTGAACGCCGGCCAGTACACCGAGTTCGGCTTCCAGGGCACCGGGGCCGCCACCGGCCTGACCCCGGTGTGCACCGCCTCCTGAGCACCACCTGTCCTGGACGGGCGGCTTACGCCCGTCCAGGACAGGGCGAGACGGTGAGGGCGATACTCAGTAGCAAAATCTGAGCATCCCCTGGAGCGTGGAGTGCGACGCTTTTGTGACCCGTCCCAGTCCGCAGGGGAACCGGATGCACAGTCTGGTGCGATCTCGACGTGCCGAAGTGACGGCCCCCAGCCGGTTCTGCAGCCGCACGTCACCCAGTTTGCGTCGCTAGTGCGTTGTCCATAAACGTTCACCGGGTTGTGACACGCCGGGCAGCGTGCCTCCGGCGCTCTAGGGATAACGGGACTCTCGTCAGCAGACGACCTCTGGCGAGTGCGGGTGGCCGAGCCGGTACGGCATCGCCCGGCTCAGGATGCTGGCGCGGTTGCGGGTTCTTCGCCTGGGGTGGTCGGCGGTTCTGCAATGCCGATGAAGTTCCCGCCCATGGGCCGGATGCGGACCGACCACCCCAGCGCTGTGAGGTCGTCCGTGAGGGTCTGGGCATCGTGGAATACCTTCACGATGCGGTACTGGCTGCCGTCATCGAGCCGGCGCAGCACCGCTGGGGCCGGCTGGTTCGCGAGGACTTCTTCGCTGCCGGCTACGGCGGGGCCGTCGTCGATGAAGATTGCTTTCCCGCCCGGCGTGAGCGCGGTGGCGACGGTGTTCCAGAAGTCGGGCAAGCGCGTCGGCGGGACATGGGAGAGCCAGAAGGCGAAGAACACGGTGTCGTAGCGTCGTGGCGGCTGCCACTCGAACAGGTCGGCCTCAATGAACTGCACGGTAGGGGATGCGGTGCGCGCCCGAGCCAGGGCTAGCACTTCGGTTACCGCGTCGACAGCTGTCACCGAATGCGCCCGCGCGGCGAGCAGAGAGGTCCACTGGCCCGTTCCGCAGGCCAGCTCGAGCACATCCCCGACGATCGGAAGGCCATCGACGACAGCCAGCAACCTCTGCAGGTCTTCGTGCTCTGCATAGGGCCGGTCGTATTCGGCCGCGCCGACCCGGTAGTAGGCCATCTGTTCTGCCAGGAGAACGTCGTCATCCATACAGGTCCCTCTCATCGGTGTTCGGTCAGCGACAAGCGCTCGGCTCGCCAGCTCGGTCGCCACAGACAGTGTCGGCCCTCACCTTTGGGCAAGGTCAACAGTCATGAGCACCTGGGCCGTCCTCGTCGACTGATCCCGCACCCGGCTGTTGCCAGCCGGCGCAAGCCGCCCGACGTGTCTGAACCCGGCAAACGTTGGTGGACAGCCCACCAGGCGAGGCGCCGTGGTGGTGGTGCTCGTGATGCTCGGCCCTGACATCGCCGATGATGACGCCAGCATTGGCGATGCCACTGTGGTCGGCTGACGCGCTACCGGAATGGACGACGGTCGCCTTCCCCGAGCCGTCGACCCGGTTTGAATCAGGCATCGACGCACCTCCTGGCCGGACGGGGGCAGCAGATACGGCGCACCTAGTGCGAGCAACGCGCCCGCAACGCCGGCAAGACCCCTGGACCGGCTGTCGGCTGGGCCGTTTGCGGCCACCGCCGTACGGGAAGGCGGCGGACGACGGCGGCGCGCGGAGAATCCAGCGCCACGTACGCACGGGGAGGCCGACATGGGTGACCGGGAAAAGCTGCACGATCTTCGTCAGCAGGCCCACGACGCGGGTATCGAGGGCAACTCCAAGATGACCGAGGAGCAGCTGCGTGAGGCGCTGCGCAAGGTCGGCAAGGGCGAGCGACCCCAGATGGCCAAGCACGAGGCCAAGCGGTGACTGAGCGGGCGGTGCCGGCACCTATCGGGG
>NZ_SMJY01000065.1:0-26413 GCF_004348355.1 Micromonospora sp. KC721
AGACAGCCACCACCCCGCCGCCGACGACGCCGGCACCCGGTGGCGCCTGCGCCGCGAGCTACCGCACCGTCAACTCGTGGTCGGGCGGTTTCCAGGGCGAGGTGACCGTGCGGGCAGGTGGTGCGCCGATCAACGGGTGGACCGTTCGTTGGACGTTGGGTGGCGGCCAGAGCATCAGCCAGGTGTGGAACGGCACGCTGAGCACCAGCGGCTCCACCGCCACGGTGCGGAACGCCCCGTACAACGGCTCGCTTCCGGCGTCCGGCTCGACCACGTTCGGCTTCATCGCCAACGGTAGTCCGTCCGCTCCCACCCTGACCTGCGCCAGCCCGTAGGCGCGCACCACCCACGCCCCGCCGGGCACCGGGGCCTCTCGCGGCGGGCCAGCGGACATCGCGTCGTCAGACACCTGGCGTCGATGACCCTGGCCCGCCGCGATCTTGGTTCTGGTCCCGGGCCGTCACCGCGTACCCGCGACCGCATCCCATCTTGTTGCCTAATACTTGCAATAACGCCCTGGTGGCGATTAGATCGACGGCGTGACCCTGATCGAGAAGGCCGCTCCGGCGACCACCGGTTACCTGATCCGCGCGGCCCATCGCCGCCGACGGCAGCCCCGCCCGCTTCCTTTCCGGCAGCCCCGACGGTAGGACAGCGATGACCACGGCCCCCACGCTTCGCCACGACCAGCCCGCCACCCCGGACCAGCAGGCCAACCCTGGGCCTCCGTCTGCCCGCTTCGGCCGGCTGCTGGCCGAACTGCGGGACATGCCGTCGCTGCTGCGTCTGCTCATCGGCACCCAGCTCGCCTTCAACATCGGTTTCTACGCGGTCCTGCCGTATCTGAGCAGCCATCTCGCCGACCACATCGGTCTCGCCGGGTGGCTGGTCGGGCTCGTCCTCGGTCTGCGCACCTTCAGCCAGCAGGGGCTGTTCGTGGTCGGCGGCGCGCTCACCGACCGGCTCGGCCCCCGACCGGTCGTGCTGGCCGGTTGCGCCCTGCGCGTCGCCGGGTTCGCCGGCCTCGCCGTCGCCGACGGAATCTGGTCGGTGCTCGCCTCGGTGCTGCTCATCGGGTTCGCCGCCGCGCTCTTCTCGCCCGCGGTCGAATCCGAGGTGGCCCGCCAGGCCGTCGAACACGAAACGGCCGGGCACGCCCCCCGGACCCGGGTACTGGCGATCTTCTCCGTCGCCGGGCAGATCGGCGCGTTCACCGGACCGGCGCTCGGCGCGCTGCTGCTCCTGGTCGATTTCCGCGTCACCTGTCTCGGCGGTGCCGTCGTGTTCGTCGCGATCCTCGCCGGGCACGCCCGGCTCATGCCGCGCCGGCCCACCGCCGGCCCGGCCGCGGCGGGCCGAACCGGCGGGGGCGCCTGGCCGGGGGTGCGGGGACTCTGCCGCAACCGGAGCTTCCTGCTGCTCGCCCTGGCCTACAGCGGCTACCTGGTCTCCTACAACCAGCTCTACCTGGCGCTGCCCGAGGAGATCATCCGTACCAGCGGCTCGGCCAGCGCACTGGCCTGGATGTTCACCCTCTCCTCGCTGCTGGTCATCACGGCCCAGCTGCCGGTCACCGGGTGGGTCACCCGTAACCTCTGCCTGCGCACCAGCCTCGTGGCCGGGCTGGCGACCATCGCCGCCGGGTTCGCCGTGGTCGCCGCCGCCCGCCCCTTCGAGCTACCCGGGCCGGCCGGCCTGCTACCCGCCACCGGGCTGGTCGTCCTGCTCACCACGGGGCAGATGCTCGTCGTACCGGCGGCCCGGGCACTCCTGCCGGACCTCGCCGGGGCAGGGCACCTCGGCCTCTACACCGGCGCGCTGTCCACCATCTCCGGCACGCTGGTGTTGGTCGGCAGCGCCATCACCGGCCTGCTCCTGGACAGCGCGGGCGACCAGCTCGGCGGGACGCTGCCCTGGCTGGCCCTCACCGCGATCCCCCTGACTGCCGCGTTCGCCGCCTGTCGGCTGCGCCCCTGACCGCCGCGCCGCCGGCCGGCGCCGACCGCCGCCGCTGCCGTGTCGCCGCCGTGGGCCCGGCCGCCCGGCGGGCGCGGGCGCGTTCGGCCCGCAACGCGATCTCCAGTTCCAGGCGCTGCTGCGGGTCGCGGATACGGTCGCCGAACAGGTCGGTCAGCTGACGCAGGCGGTGGCGCACGGTCTGCGGATGGACGTGCAGCTGGGCCGCGACCTCGTTGGCGTTCATGTTGAACATCAGCCAGGCGAGCAGGGTGTCGGCCAGCAGGGCGCGCCTGTCGTCTCGCAACCGGGCCAGCGGCGCGAGCTGCCGTTCGCTGAGCGCGGCGATGAGCGCCCGGTCCTGGAAGACCGCGAGCGCGGCCAGGTGGTCGCGGCACCAGATGAGCGGCTGCCGGGGGAGGAGACCGTTCGCGGCGAGGTCGAGGGCGAGACGCGCCCAGCGCAGCGAGGCAGCAGCCTCCGTCGGGGTCACCGCCAGTCCCACCGCCGCGTGCTGCCCGACCAGGCCGTTGACGAGCACCCGTACCTGCGCGTGACTTTCGGGGTCCGGCACGATCAGGCACGGCTGCGGACGGTCGTACCCGGTCAGCATCTCCGGCACCAGCCTCGGCGTCGGGGTCGGTGGCCCGAGCGCGGCGATGGCCACGACGGCCAGGCGGCGTGGCAGTCGCCAACGGGCCGCAGCGGCTGCGGCGGTCAGCGCCGGCACCGACGGCGGCGCATCGGCGAGGAGCACGTCGACGAGCTGCCGTCGCCGCCGCTCGTGTCCGCTGGCCTCGGCCTCCCGCGCCTGCGCGTACCCCTCGGTCGACGCCTGGGCGATGTCGTCGATGTTGTCGAAGATCCGTTCGGCGAGCCAGGCGACCGCCTCCGGCGACAGCGGGTGCCGCGCGGCGAACGCGCGCAGCCGACGGTTGGCCACCCGGGCGCAGGCCCGTGCGGCGGCGTGCAGGCCGTCCAGGCTGCGGCCCGCGCGCATCTCGTTGGCGCCCACCGCACGGTAGATCTCGCGCCAGTCGGTGGCCCCGCCGGTGGCGTCCGCCGCGCCGACCGCCGTCAGGTGGGCGTGCCGGTCGAGCAGGTCGAGGTAGCGGCGCAGGGCCAGGTTCACTCCGCGACGTAGCGCGCGGGCGGACGCCGGGTCACCGGCCGGGCCGTATTCCGGAACCTGCCGCTCGATCTCACGCACCATCTCCGCAGCGGAACGGAGGACGTCGGCGCGCAGCAGCTCCACGGTCGCCGCCGGGATCCGCAGGGCGGACCATCCCACCGCAGACGCGTCGTTCGTTGCCATCTTGCGCTCCCGCCCATAGTCGGCGACGCCACCGGGACGCTCTGCCTTCCGACACGGCCCCGACCGCCGCGTGGTTCAGCGGCACTCACCGCAGTGACATTCTTCGTCGTTGATACCAGTATGTCGCTGAGTGTCGCCCGGTCTGAGCGCTCAGTTAACTTCTCGTCTCGACCAGCATCAATCCTCAGTGGAGGTGACCGGAGATGCGCTTCGCCATCCCCCGTCTCTGGCGGCGTACCGGCGTCCTGCTCGCCGCCGCGCTGCTGACCACCGGCGGCGCGGTCTTCGCCGCCGGCCCGGCGGCGTCCGCCCAGTGCGCCGACGTCGACGTCGTGGTCGCGCGCGGCACCGGCGAGCCGGGCCGGCTGGGCGTCATCGTGGGCGACCCGGTGTTCGCCGCGCTCCAACGGCGGTTGACCGGCGTCACCCTGACCAGCCACGCCGTCGACTATCCCGCCAACACCAGCCGGACCTCCCCGACGGAGGGCAACCGGGCGTTGGTCGACCATGTGACCAGCCAGGCGCAGTCCTGCCCAGAGCAGCGCTTCATCCTCGTCGGGTACTCGCAGGGCGCCAACGTCGTGGGCAACTCGCTCGGCACCAGTTCGGCGGGCGCCGCCGTCGGTGGTCCGGTCGTCGCCACCATCCCTGCGGCCGTGCAGCCCCGGGTGGCGGCGGTGCTGGTGTTCGGCTACCCGCTGCGCAAACTGCGCCGCGGTATCGAGGGCCCGGTCGCGGCCCGCACCCTGGACATCTGCGCCGACCGTGACGTGGTCTGCGCGACCCGTTGGGCACCAGCGTCCTCGCGCACCTGGGTTACGGGGGCGACGCGGGTCGGGCGGCGACCTTCGCCGCCGCCCGGATCTAGCTCCTGCGTCGAAGGTCCCTCGGCCGGTCGCGCTCCGACGTCCACGCGGACGTCGGGGCGCGACCGGCCGCGCCACGGTGGCCGACGCCGAGCAGGCTCCGGTCCCGTGGGTCCGGCCTGCTCCTGGACAGCACGGATGCGGCCGGGCGTGGTCCACCAACGGCCTCGGCCACACCCACCGCGCCTCCAGCGGTGGCTGCGGGATTCACGCGATCGATCTGCGAAACGTACAACCGGGTGGCCGTCCGGCCCCGTCTGAGGGTTGATGACCCAACGGAGGGACGGGCGATGCGGGATGTTTCGGACAAGGAGTACGTCGACTACGTCTCGGCGCGGATTCCCGCGCTGCGACGGTTGGCGTACCTGTTGGCCGGCGACGAGCACCGTGCCGATGATCTGGTCCAGCAGACCATCACCACGCTGTACGTGAAGTGGCGGCGTGCGCAGGCCGCCGACAGGCTCGACGCGTACGTCCGGACGATGCTGGTGCGGACGTACCTGGACGAGCGACGGCTGGCCTGGGCGCGCGTGCGGCTGTTCCGCGAGACACCTGAGCCACCACCGTCGCAGGACGGCGGCGTGGAGGAGCGTCAGGTCGTCCGGGCGGCGCTGAGCCGGGTCCCCCGCCGGCAGCGGGCCGTGCTGGTGCTGCGGTTCTTCTACGACCTGTCGGTCGACGAGGTGGCCGCGATACTCGGCTGCTCGTCCGGCACCGTCAAGAGCCAGACGTCCCGCGGGTTGGCCACGCTGCGGCGCCTGCTCGGCGAGCGGGAGTTCGCAGATTTCTCCACCGTGAACTGAGGAGCCGAGAAATGCCATCCGAACTCGATCTGCTGCGGTCGCTCGACGACGAGCCGCACACCCCTTCCACCGTGGACATCCGACGGGCGATCGCCGACGGACGGCGCCGCCGGATCCACCGGGGCGTCGGGTACGCGGGCGCCGCGACGGTGACCGCGCTCGCCGTCGCCGGTGCCTCGGTCGTGGCGATGTCCCCGCACACCCCGCCGCGCACCACGGCCGGTGCGGCGCCCACCACCGCCTCCGTCGCACCGAAGGGGGAGTACACGATCCCCGGCACGGCCGGCTGGAGCCCGGCTGCGGCGACCCCGCCCACCAGGTGCGCGCTCAACCGGCTGCCCGTACCGGACGGCGCGCCGATGGCGCTGGTCACCGGCGCCGACCCCACCGGCCGGTACCTCGTCGGGCGCTCGTACCCGAAGCCCGGCAGCTACCAGGCGGTCATCTGGCACGACGGTGAGGCCCGAAAGGTGATGCTCCCCGGCGACCTGGAGGAATCGCTGCAGGACGTCAACTCGACGGGTACCGCGGTCGGTTGGAGCTACGCCGAAGGCGGTAAGCCGGGCGCCGGCCCGGTTCCGTACGTCTACCGCGACGGCAGGGTCTCGAAGCTGCCGGGAGTGCAACGCGGAAACGCGTACGCGATCAATGAGGCCGGAGCCATCGTGGGCGATGACGACACCGGTAACGCCGCGTTGGTCTGGCCGTCGGCGACCACCGAGCCGATCCGACTGCCGCTGCCCGCCGGTGCGTCGCAGGGTACGGCCCGCGACATCGACGAGGACGGCACCACGGTCGGCACTATCGACAACAAGCGGCCGTACGTGTGGTTCCCCGACGGCACCCACCGCGCGCTCCCGATGCCGAGCCTCGACGGTGAGCGGGCCACCACCGCCCGGGTCTTCCACATCCGCAACGGCTGGGCGATCGGGGTGGCCAGCGACGGCCCCGGCCGCGACGGGGCAGCCGACCCGTCGTCGGGACGGACCGGCGCGAGTGCGGAGTACGCCCGGGCGAAGGCTGTCCGGTGGAACGTCCGTACCGGTGAGGTGCGCGTGGTCGGTGCGTTCAAGGGTGCGGCGGACGCCGTTAACGCCCACGGCTGGCAGGTCGGCATCGACGGGCGGGGGCGCGCGGTGCTCGTCGCCGACGCCGCCACGGTGGCGCTGCCGGCTCTGGCCAGCCACCAGCCGGGCACCCTGTCCACCATCGCGTCGACGGTGAGCGACGACGGGCGCACCATCGCCGGGCAGTCCGACGATGCGACGGGCACGATCCAGGCCGTCGTCTGGCGCTGCCGGTAACGGAATCCGGCGCATCCGCCCGGGTGGACCAGAGAGAACACCGAGAGGGGCCGACCCGGTCGGGTCGGCCCCTCTCCGCGGCCTGGCCGGCACCTGAGGGACGGAGTCGCGCAACTCGCGGAGCAGGTCACCACGGCATGTCATCCGTCCGACGGCGGGTCGCGGCGCAGCACGCGGTATCCGCTAACTGGCGCTCCTGTTGCCGGCGGCCGCCAGCGACAGCGCCCGCAGCGCGCAGAACCAGCCTGCTGCGCCGAGGAACATCCGCAGGTAGTTCAGGCTGGTCCACCACTGGACGGTCGTCGAGATTCTCGACTCCGACCAGGAGTCGGCGGAGCTCTGCAACATCAGCATCTGGGGAACGAAGTAGCTGTAGCTGAAAATGGCGTACGACAGCATGATGATGCCGGCCGCCAACACCCAGCGCCGGTTGGCCTGGTTGGCGCGCCACGCCGCGATGTTGGCGATGGCCAGCAGGGCGACGACCGGCGACACGAACGGCCAGAACGCACGCCCGGCGTCGTACATGCCGGACTGTTGCATCGCGGTGAGGATGTCCCGCGGTGGCACGCTGTCCCAGAGCGGCACGACGACGATCTTCTCGTACAGCCCGGCGCCGAACTGCACTCCCACGAAGACGACCAGGAGCCAGAGCAGGACTGATGCCACCCGGCTGGGAGCCGGCGAGGGGGGATTATGGGACAGTGTCGATCGCATTTTGCTTGCACCTGTCTCTTGTGCTGAGAAGTTGGCATCGAGTGAATGTCGGCCCGTGCTCGGGGGGCCGCCCGGCGGCCGAGTCGACCACGTCTGCCGGACGGCGTCGGCCGAAGCGAGAGACCCGCTCACGCCACCTTCGTCACGGCTTTCTCGTTCCAGTCGATGTGGTGGGTGTACATCCAGGCGTGGGACTTCGGATTGGCGAACAGTTTCAGGGCGATCGGCATCATGAGGTCGCGGAAGACCCGCGCCACGGGGCCGGGTGCCTTGCTGTCGGAGAGGGTCTTGGAGTAGGCGACGACCTTTTCCACCCTGGGCCGGCGCAAATGTTCGTATGCGGTGAAGGCGGCGTTGATGTCGGGCGCGTCGCGCAGGCACTTGGCGAGGATGACCGCGTCCTCGATGGCCATGGCAGCGCCCTGGCCGGCGGACGGGGAGGTGGCGTGTACCGCGTCGCCGATGAGCACCACCGAGCCACGGTGCCAGACGGGGCTGGTGGGGATGTCGTGGACCAGGTGGGCGCCGATGTCGCCGACGCTGGTGGTGATGATCTGACTGATGAGTGGTAGGTCGTCGGCGAACAGGTCACGCAGTTGACGCCGCCATTGTTCCGTCGGGATGGCAGCCAGTTCCCCACGGGTGGGTTCGTCGGGGCGGTGCAGGTTGGCGAACCAGTAGATATCGCCGGACTCCCGGATGAGATAACCGAAGAACGCCTGCTTGCCGAAGACGAAATGCTGGGTGTCGGTGGTAGGTGCGAGATTGGTGCGGCTGTACCCCCCGACGCTGACCAGGCCGGTGAACCGCGGCTTGGCCGAGTCGGGGTCGAGAATCCGGCGGGTACGGGAGTTGATGCCGTCGGCGCCGATGAGGATCTCGCCCGTGGCGTGGGTGCCGTCGGTGAACCTGGCCACGACGCCGTCGGCGGTCACCTCGTAGTCTTCCAGGCGCTTGCCGTACTCGATATCGATACCGCGATCGAGGGCCTGCTCCCGTAGGGCCTTCTGGAGTGCGCCACGCCGGACGCAGACGCTGACGGTGCCGTCCGGAAGGGGCGTACCGTTGGCGACCTGGCCCAACCGCTTGCCGGTGCCGCTCCACATGACCATTCGGGGGATCGGGAATCCGTCAGCCCGATCGACGACCTCGACGTCGATGGCGCGCAGCGCGTCCAACCCGTTGGACGCGATGTTGAGGAAGAGTCCCGGGTAGTCGGCCGGCCGGTCGTACGCCTCGAAGATCCGTGACTCGACTCCCGCGCGCTGCAGCGCCATCGCCATGGTCGTGCCGCCGATGCCGCCGCCGATAATCAACGCCTTTTTCATCAGGATCTCTTCCTTCGCAAATTCCGGACGTCTCGTTCACGGTTTCGTTCGTCGACCGACGCCGCCGTCGGTGATGACCAACCGAGATTCATGGCCTGGTGTGGTGGTGGTCGTGGGCAGGGGATTGTCCGGGCTGCTGTCCGGGTTCGACGACGACGAACTGGCCCATCAGTCCCTGGTCCTCATGGTTGAGCAGATGGCAGTGGTACATGTACGGGATGTTGGGGTCGACGTGTTCGCTGAACCGCAGGGCGACGCGTACGGGTGTGTTCGGTGGCGTGTGGACGGTGTCCTTCCAGCCACGTAACTCCGGCGGTGGTGGCGCGCCGCCAACGGACAGGATCAGGAACTGGACGTCGTGGACGTGGAAGTTGTGCGGTGTGTCGTCGATGGCGATGATTTCCCATACCTCGGTGGTGCCTCTGGTCACCGCGAAGTCGATGCGGCTCATGTCCATCTGTCTGCCGTTCACCGAGTATCCGGAAAGCTGGAAGGTGCGGGTGGCCGCAGGTGCAGAGGCGTCGATCCGAGGGGGATCGGCGAGCCGGCCGGGCAGCGGAGGCGACGGGGACAGCTGTGCCGCGGCGCGTAACTGGAGGATGTCGAAGGTGTCGTCGCCGCCGCCGAAGCGCCTGTTCCAGACGTTGATGCCGAGGTCGGGCGGGTAGCTGCGCAGGACGACACGCTCACCCGGGCCCAGGGTCACGACGATCTCGGCGCGTTCCCCGGGGGACAGTTGTATCCGGGCTGTCTCGTACGGGGCGGCGAGCAACCCTCCGTCGGTACCGACGAGCGCGAACGGCCGGTCATCCGAGAACCCGAACCGGTAGAACCGCGAGTTCGACGCGTTCAGCAGTCGCAGCCGTACCCGCTCCGTGGCGACATCGTGGTACGGCGCCAGTGTCCCGTTGACGCAGATCGTGTCGCCGAGGATGCCCATCGGAGTCCAGAAGGCCTCGCTGTCGTCGAGCTGGTTGTCGTCGCCGAACTGCTTGTCCTGGACGATGACCGGGATGTCGTCGACCCCGTACCGGCTCGGTAGGCCAGCCGGCGTGTCCGGGTCGTCGACGATGAACAGGCCGGCCATTCCGCGATAGACCTGCCGCGCGGTCTGTTGGTGCGGATGTGGGTGATACCAGAGGGTGGCGGCCGGCTGGGCGACCTGCCAGGTGGGAGACCACCCGGCGCCTGGCTCGATCATCTGGTGTGGCCCACCGTCCATCGCCGCGGGCAGGTGCATGCCGTGCCAGTGCAGGCTCGTCGCCTCGGACAGCTCGTTGCGTACGTTGACCAGCACGGTCTCGTTCCGGCTGGCCCGCAGCGTCGGCCCAAGGTGTCCCCCGTTGACGCCCAGGGTGGCAGTCGGTCGCCCCGGCCGGAACTGGTGCTCGCCTGCGATCGTCCGGAGGTCGAACACCCGGCGGCCGGAGACGTCCACGCGGCTCGCCGCGAGTGGCGGTATGGCCAGCCGGTTGGTGAATGT
Source organism: Micromonospora sp. KC721 (assembly GCF_004348355.1). Taxonomy (NCBI): domain Bacteria; kingdom Bacillati; phylum Actinomycetota; class Actinomycetes; order Micromonosporales; family Micromonosporaceae; genus Micromonospora; species Micromonospora sp. KC721. The sequence goes on from NZ_SMJY01000065.1 coordinate 9,773, forward strand.
CAGTCGCCCGGCGGTGGTGGTGTCGGCCGCGGCCCACACTGCCGCCAACCCTCCGCCGAGTGCGGCGGTGGAGACCGGTACGCCGATGAGCCCCATCTTCAACAGTGACCGGCGGGCGAGGCGCCGTGGTGCCATCAGGCGACCGAGCCGATCGTCACGGTGTCGGCGCTACCGGACACGATCACGTGGTACCAGTGATCGGTGTTGCGCGGCCGGGACGACTGTTCGACCAGCCCACCGCCGACCGCGCCGAACCACCGATCGTCCAGCGTCACCTTGGTGGCGCCCTTGCCGATCTCCAGCCGCACGGGTACGTCAGCGGGTCGATCGACGCGAAGACCCTTCACGGAGGTGAGGCGGATCGTGGTCGGTGCCGTCGGCTTGCCCAGGACGAACCGCAGGTGCGTGGCGCCGGAGTGGAACGCGAGCGAACGTACATCGAGGCCGGTGAGGTCGGCGTCGAGGTGTTCCGCGCCGCCGTGCACATCGAGCGCCCACGGCACTGCGGGGTTCAGGCGTACGGCGTTGGGCCCCGTCCGGCGCAGCAGCCGTGCGCCCAGCGGGTACTCGACGTGGGTGTTGTGGCCGGTCGTCCAGACCAGCGGCAGCGGGTGGGCGAAGTCCGCCGCCATCAGTTCGGTCAACTGCTCGTCGGCGCGCAGGCCGAACTGGGCCAGGCCACTGTCGAAGCTGAGCCTGGCCACGTCGGGGGCCGGGTCGGCGAAGGGTACGACGACATGTGGGTCGCGGACTCCCGCTGGGGTCGCTATGACGCTCATGTTGGGTCTCCAGGAGGGGTAGGCGCTCGGCCCGACTGCCGCGCTTCAGATAGCCTCGCCGAGCCCAGGGCCTTCGCACCTCTGGCAACTGCCCTAGCCGCCGCCTTAGATTCCGCCTCGGGACCGGCCTAGGGGTTCACCGGACACGCGTACTCTTGATCAAGTGGGAGCGAAGGTGTTCGTGGGGCGGCGCAAGCAGTTGGCTCTCATCGACGAGGCCGTGGGGCTCGTGCACACCGGAGAGCCGCAGTTCGTGGTGTTCGGCGGCGAGGTCGGGATCGGCAAGACGCGCCTGATGCGCCATGTCGCTGACCGGTTGGCGGAGTCCGGGATGCGGATCCTGTCCAGTGCCTGCATCGAGCTGGGTGTGGAGGGCCTGCCGCTGGCGCCGGTTACCGCCGTACTGCGGGACCTGGTGCACGAGTTGGGCGAAGCGGCGCTGCCCGCCCTGCTGCCGGGCGCCGACGCCCTACTGGGGCTGCTCCCGGAGCTGGGCGCACCAGAGCCGGCCCCGAGCAGCCAGGCGCAGATGTTCGACCTGTTCGCCGCGCTGCTGCGGCGGCTCAGCGCCGAGCGCCCGGTGTTGCTCGTCATCGACGACCTGCAGTGGGCTGACCGCTCAACCCGCGATCTGCTGGGGTATCTGGCCCGCACCATGCGCGCGGCCCGCGTCCTGACGGTCATGGCGTATCGCACCGACGACCTGGACCGCCGCCACCCGCTGCGCCCATTCCTCGCCGAACTGGAGCGCCTGCGGGGAGTACGTCGCAGCGAGCTGGCCGGGTTTTCCAGGGCCGAGATCGCCGAGCTGGTCGCCGGTCTGCGCGCCGCCCCCGCCGCCCGACCGCTGATCGACGAGGTGTACCGCCGGTCGGGTGGCAACGCGCTGTTCGCCGAGGAACTGGCCCTGGCCGATGGGGTCGGTGAGGTCCCGGACTCCCTGCGCGACCTCCTGCTGCACCGCGTCGAACAGCTTCCCCCGTCCGCGCTGCGCGTCGTACGCCTGGCCGCGGTCGGTGGGCGGCGCGTCCCGCACCGCCTGCTCGCCGCGACCGCCGGCCTGGACGAGGTGCAACTGTTGGACGCGTTGCGGGCCGCCACCGCCGTACAGGTGTTGTCAGCCACCGTAGACGGGTACGAGTTCCAGCACGGGCTGCTGCGGGAGATGACCGCCGCGGATCTCCTGCCCGCGGAGCGGGCACGGCTGCACCGCCGGTACGCCGAAGCGATCGAGGCCGATCCCGCCCTGGTGCCGGCGGATCGGCTCGCCGCACAGATCGCCCACCACTGGGACGGCGCGGGCGAGGACCACAAGGCACTGCCCGCACTGGTGCGGTCCGCGGAGGTGGCCGGGAGCATCCACGCCCGTGCCGAGCAAGCCCAGATCATCGAGCGTACGTTGGACCTGTGGCCGCGGGTGCCCGACGCACAGCGGCTGTCCGGGCACGACCGGCTCGACCTGTTCGAAACGGCTGTCGCCGCCGCCACCTGGGCCGGCGAGGACGCTCGCGCGCTCGGCCTGATCGACCGGGCGCTGGCCGAGATCGACCAGGCACGCGAGCCGGGGCGAACCGCGAAGCTGCTCGCCCACCGCGGCATGACGTTGCACCATCTCGACCGCGACGGCGCGCTCACGTCCGTGGCGGAGGCTGTTCAACTGCTGCCCACCGTGCCTCCGGGCATCCGCGCGAGTGTGCTCGATCTTGTCGCCGTCGTGTTCGCGCTGCGTGGGCATCCCGGTCCGGCGCGGGACGCCGCTGAGGAGGCGGCTCAACTCGCCGCCGATCTGGGCGACGTCGACCTGGCGGTCAACGCCCGTACCACGCTGGGCTGGGTGCTGTGCCAGCTCGGTGCCTACGACGAGAGCCTGGCGACCCTGCGGGCGGCGGGCGACCTGGCCGAACGACACGACGATCTGGTCCGGGTGGCGAGGGCCCAGCTCAACATTGCCGAGGCACTGCACCATCTCGGGCACTATCCGTCCATGATCGTTGCCGCGCAGGCCGGTCTGGAAGCGGCGTACCGGTCAGGTGTCAGCCGAACCCTCGGGGCGCTGCTCGCCGCCCAACTCTGCGCGGCGCTCGCCGCTGTCGGCCGGTGGGACGACGCCGAATCGGCCAGCTCGACCGCCCTCGACATGGACCCACCGGACGTGTTCGGCGCCGCGCTGTACGCCCTGCGTGCCGAGATCGCCCTGGCGCGCGGCGAGACCGATGCCGTACGTGAACAGATGTCCCTGGCCCGCACTCTGCTGAGCCCGGTGTCCCATCCGGGTCCGACAGCTCTGGCGGTGACCCGACTCGAAGCCGAGATCGCGCTCGTCGAGAACCGGATCGACGACGCACGGGCGGCCATCACGGCAGCGCTACCCACCGCCATCGGCACCGGCCTCGCGCTGCACGCCTGGCCACTGGTGACGATCGGCGTTCGGATCGAGACGCACGCTCGGATGCGAGCCCGAGTGAACTCCCGGTCGGACACCGGCGACGGGGCGGTCGACGCGCTGCGCGCGGTGGCGGCCCAGCTCCCCACCCACACCCCGCTGTTTCGGGCATATGCCGCGCAGTTCGCGGCAGAGATCGGAGCGCCGGCCACCTCCTGGCCCGACGTCGTCGCGGACTGGGACGCGGTCGGCAGCCCGTACCCCGCTGCCCGCGCCCGACTGCGCGCCGCAGAAGCCGCCCTCGGCGTCGGTGACCGTCGCACGGCGCGGCGGTGGCTTCTGGCGGCGGTCGAACAAGCCGACCACCTCGGTGCCGAGACCCTGTCCGAACAGGTCCGCCTGCTGGCCCGCAGCAGCAAACTGCCGCTTGACGCGCAGGCCGAACCGCGCACCCGTTCCGGCGACCTCGAACGCTTCGGGCTGACCGACCGCGAGGTCGAAGTGCTCCATCTCGTAGCCGAGGGCCGGTCCAACCGCCAGATCGGTGAGCAACTGTTCATCAGTGCGAAGACCGTCAGCGTGCACGTGTCCAACATCCTGACCAAACTCGGCGTCAACAGCCGGGGCGAGGCCAGCGCCACCGCCCACCGCCTACACCTTCTGGACGGATAGCCGAGGCCGTGCCCTCCGCTGGCCGCATGGGCACGGCGACCGTCGAGGCGTCATGGATCCGCGGTTCGGCGGGGAGGTGGCAGTCGTTGTCGTTCGCTGCGGATGCGGGCGCGTTCGCCCAGCTTCTGCGCCGCGATCCCTGGCCGGTCGCGCCCCGACGTCCCGGTCGGACGTCGGGGCGCGACCGCTGGCTTCGTGCCGGGGCCGGATCGCCGGCTACGCCGACGCGCGGGTCGACCAGTCCGCCGCCGCCACCTCGGCGCGGGTCGGCGGGTTCGCGCCCCGGCGACCGCAGGTCAGTGCGGCGATCCGGGCGGCGTGCGCCAGCACCGGGCGCAGCACGTCGGCGCCGGCGGCGCCGAGCGCCGCACGGTGACCGACGCCGAGCAGGCCCCGGTCCCGCAGGTCCGCGAGCAGACCGGCCATGAACGCGTCCCCCGCGCCGACGGTGTCGACCACCTCGACCGCGACGCCGTCCACCCGGGTCTCGTCGGCGTGCGACCGGGCCCACGCCCCCTGGTCGCCCAGGGTGACCGCGACCAGGCGGGCGCCGAGATCCGTCCACCGGCGGGCCACCTGCTGGTACGGGTCTCCCGGGTACAGCCAGCCGAGATCCTCGACGCTCACCTTCACGATGTCGCTCTGCCCGACGAGCGTCTCGATCCGGCGCGCGGCCAACCGGTGGTCGCCCATCAGGGCGGGCCGGCAGTTCGGGTCGTAACTGATCATCGTCGTCGGGCGGGCGGCGCGCACCAGCGCCAGCACGTCGTCCGCGCCGGGGGTGAGGACACTGGCCAGGGAGCCGGTGTGCAGGCATTCCGGCGTTGCCGCCGGCACCGCTTCCGAGACCGGGAAGGCCCGCCAGGTGACGTCGAACGCGTACCGCGGCTGCCCGTCGCCGTCGAACGTGGTGCGGGCCACGCTGGTGGGCGCCCCGTCGAGCAGCGAGCCCGGCGCGAGCCGTACCCCGTTGTCCCGCAGGTGCGCCCGCAGCAGCTGGCCGTGCGGGTCGTCGCCGAGTTGGGTGAGCAGCCCGGTCGACAGGCCGAGGCGGGCCAACGCCACGGCGACGTTCGCCGGGCTGCCGCCCGGGTGGGCGACGGGTCGCCCCGCGTCGTCCTCGATCAGGTCGACCAGGGCCTCACCGACCACGATGATCACGAAGGGTGCCCTTCGGGGCGCGGGGGCGTCGGGCGCCGCCCGTCGCCCGCCGGATCCTGCTCGGCCGGCCCTGGTGTCGCGGCGGCGGCCGGGGCGCCGACGGACCCCGGTGTCTCGGCCAACGTGGTCGCGCCGGTCATGATGGCGACGGCCTCGTTCATGGTGTGGGAACTCGGGGTGATGACGCCCGCGCTCCGGCCCAGCCGCTGGATGTGGATGCGGTCGGCGACCTCGAAGACGTGCGGCATGTTGTGGCTGATGAGGATGACCGGCAGGCCCCGCGACCGGACCTCCTTGATCATGCGCAGGACCTGGTTGGACTCCCTGACGCCGAGGGCCGCCGTGGGCTCGTCCAGGACGATCACCTTGCTGCCGAAGGCGGCGGCGCGGGCCACCGAGACCGCCTGGCGTTGACCGCCGGAGAGGGTCTCGACGGCCTGGGACATGTTCTGCAGGGTGCCGATGCCGAGACTGGTCAGGGCCTCGGCGGCGGACCGCCGCATGCCCTTGTGGTCCAGCATCCGCAAGACCGAGCCCAGGACACCGGACCGGCGGCGTTCCCGGCCGAGGAAGAGGTTGCTGGCGATGTCCAGGGCCGGCGCGACGGCCAGGCTCTGGTAGACCGTCTCGATGCCGACGTCGCGGGCGTCCTGGGGGCGCTTGAACTGCACCGGCCGGCCGTCGAGGAGAAGCTGCCCGGCGTCGGGGACCAGCGCCCCGGTGAGGCACTTGATCAGGGTGGACTTGCCGGCGCCGTTGTCGCCGATGACGGCGAGCACCTCGCCCGGGTACAGGTCCAGGTCGACGCCGTCGAGCCCGACCACCCTGCCGAAGCTCTTGACCAGGCCGCGGGCCGACAGCACCGGAGTGCGGTCGTTGCGGCCCGGCGTCGACGAGTCCGCCGGCTGCGCTGTCGTGACGGTCATGGCTTCACCTTCCTGATCCACTGGTCCATGGAGACGGCGAGGATGACCAGGAGCCCGATGGCCAGCACCCGGTACTGGTCGTCGACGCCCGCCAGCGACAACCCGCTGCGGAAGAAACCGACGATGAGCGCGCCGAGGGCGGTGCCGAGGACCGCGCCACGACCGCCGAACAGGCTCGTGCCGCCGATGACGACGGCGGTGATGCTCTCCAGGTTGGCGTCGGTGATGGCGTTGGGACTGGCGGCACCGGCCCGCCCGATGATGATCCACGCGGTGATGCCGTAGACCAGCCCCGCCACGGTGTAGACGCTGAGCAGCACCCGGTTGACCCGGATCCCGGCGAGCCGGGAGGCCTCCAGGTCGTCGCCGACGGCGTACACGTGCCGTCCCCAGGCGGTCTTGGCCAGTGCGAATCCGATGACGAGGTAGAGGATCACCACGAGGACGACGCCCCGGGTGATGCGGAACTGACCGACCGGGAACGATTCTCCGGTCCAGCTCAACAGGGCCGGCAGGTCGCTGCCCTGCACGCTGCGCCCGGCCGAGTAGAGCAGCCCGAGGGCGGTGAACACGCTCAGGGTGCCCAGCGTGACGATGAACGGCGGCAGCTTGAGTCGCGTCACGAGCAGCCCGTTGAGCGCGCCGGCGGCCGTGCCGACGGCGATGCCCAACGCGATCGCGAGTAGCCCCGGCATGCCCTGCTCCTGGGCGGTCTTGGCGGACACCATCATGGCCAGGATCGCCACCGCGCCGACCGACAGGTCGATGCCGGCGGTGAGGATGATCAGCGTCTGTCCGATGGCGAGCGCGGCCACCACCGCGACCTGTTGCAGGACGAGTGAGAGCGAGTTCGGGGAGGCGAACCGGGGGTTGACCGTCGAGAAGACGACGAAGGCCAGGACGAGGACGAGGAACGGGCTGATCGCGGGGTGGGCGTGCAGCAGGTGCTGGACGCGTTGCAGCGGTGAGCGGGGACGGTGCGCGAACTGCTCCGCGGCGGTGGCGGGCGGATGCACGGTGGCGGTCACGGCGGGCTCCCTGCCGGTCGTCGGGGGAAGGGGAAGAGGTGCCCGGGGCGGGCCTCCCGCGGGAACGCCGTCGGGAGGCCCGAGCCGAGCGGGTGGGATCAGCCCCAGCAGCTCTTGGCGCCGGCGGCGGTGTCGATGCTGTCGACCCCGGTGGCGGGCTTGTCGGTGACCAGGGCGACGCCGGTGTCGAAGAAGTCGAGTCCGCTGGTGACCTGCGGCTTCTCGCCACCCCGGGCGATCTTGGCGATGCTCTCGACACCGAGTTCGGCCATCTTCAGCGGGTACTGCTGGGAGGTGGCGCCGATGACGCCGTCCTTGACCTGCCGTACGCCTTCGCAGCCGCCGTCGACGGAGACCACCAGCGCACCCTCGGCCTTGCCCGCCGCCTGGAGGGCCTTGTGCGCGCCGATGGCGGCCGGCTCGTTGATGGTGTAGACGACGTTGATGTTCGGGTTCTTGCTGAGGCAGTTCTCCATCGCGGTCCGGCCGCCGTCCTCGGCGCCGTTCGTGGGCTCGTTGCAGACGATGGTGTAGGTGCCGCCGGAGTAGTTGCCGGTCTTCGCCTCGTCGCCGTTCTTCTTCTTGTCGGCCGTGTCGATACCCATTCCGGTCAGGAAGCCCTGGTCGCGGTTGTAGTCGACGGAGACGATCTTGTCGTTGAACAGGTCGAGCAGGGCGATGGTGGCCGGCTTGCCGCCGAGTTGGGCGGCGGTCCACTTACCGATCAGCTCACCGGCCTTGAAGTTGTCGGTGGCGAAGGTGATGTCGACGGTGTCGGCCGGGTCGGGCGGGGTGTCCAGCGCGATCACGTAGAGCCCGGCGTCGCGGGCCTTCTTGATCGCGGAGTTGACGCCGGGGCCGTTGGGGGTGATCAGGATGCCCTGGTCGCCCCGGGCGATGGCGTCCTCGATCGCCTGGACCTGGCCCGCCTCGTCGCCGTCCTCCTTGCCCGCGGCCACGGTCAGCTTGACGTTCTGCGCCTGGGCCGCCTTCTTCGCGCCCTCCTGCATGCTGACGAAGAACGGGTTGGTGGAGTTCTTGGTGATCAGGGAGACGGAGACGGCCTTGTCGCCGGACGCCGCCTGGTCGGTGCCGCCGCCGCAGGCGCTGATGACCGTGCTGCCGACGACCGCGATCGCCAGCAGCGCCGTGGCGCGGGTACGGCCTACGCGTGGAAACATGTTCACTCCTCATCGACCGCCGCTGGTGCGGGACGTGGTTGACAACGTTGTCCGAGGAGTCTCGTCCCCCCTGCTGAAGGGTGTCAAGAGGTCGTTTGACTAGGTGCATAACGTTGGCGTAACGCGATCGAAAACTTGACATCGATATCAGGCGGGCGGCAGTATCCGGCGATACACCGGCGCGGTGCCCGGCCGTGCCGGTCGGGCGGTGGCCTTCGCGGAGAACTCCGTCGATGAGCCACCGGTCTTGGTTGTCGTCACGCCCGGCCGACCCGCTTACCTGGCGGTCGCCGGTAATCTGACAGCCCCAGGGCCGGCCAGGGGTGGCCGTACTGGTGCCCCCGGGCCAGGTCCGTAAACCCTGAACCGTGGAGGAGCACCATGCAGGGCGCCGCTTCACCGGTCGCGCCACGGCAGGCCCGGAGCCGACCGACACTGCGCGATGTCGCGCTCCTCGCCGGAGTGAGTCCGAAGACCGCGTCCCGTGTGATCAACGGCGAGTCGGGAGTGTCCTCCGCCAAGGTGAGCGCGGTGCAACGGGCCGTCTCGCAGCTCAACTACCGGCCGAACTTCACCGCCAGCAGCCTGCGTCGCGCCAGTGGGCGGACCGCGGCGATCGGGGCCGTGCTGGAGGACGTCGGCAACCCGTTCTCCGCCGCCCTGCTGAGGTCGCTGGAGGACGCGGCTCGGGACCGGGACGTACTCATCTTCGCCGGCAGTGTGGACGAGGACGCCGAACGGGAGCGGGCGCTGCTGCGGGCGTTCACCATCCGGCAGGCGGACGCGCTCGTGGTGGTGCCGGCGAGTGACCGCCACGGCCACCTCAGCGACGAGGTCAACGCCGGCACTCCCGTCGTGTTCGTCGACCGGCCGCCGGTCGGGCTGCACGTCGACGCCGTCCTGGCCGACAACGTCGAGGGCGCCGCCACGGCCGTGCACCACCTCGTCGCGCACGGGCACCGCGACATCGCGTACCTCGGCGACCTGCGGACGATCGCCACGGCCCAGCTACGGTTCCAGGGCTTCAAGGAGGCGCTCAGCGACCACGGGATCCGACCGGCCACCGCCGTCCACGACCTGCACACCGAGGCAGAGGCGGAGCAGGCCGTGCAGCGGCTGCTGGCCGGTGCGGCACCTCCCACCGCGATGTTCGCCGCCCAGAACATGGTCACCATCGGCGCCCTGCGGGCGCTGCAACGGCTGGGCCGGCACCGCGACGTCGCACTCGTCGGGTTCGACGACTTCCCCCTGGCCGACCTGCTCGAACCGGCGGTCACCGTGATCGCCCAGGACCCGCCGGCCATGGGTCGCGTCGCCGCGTCGCTGATCTTCCGCCGGCTCGACGGCGAGGTGTGGGAGCCCACCACCCACGTGGTGCCGACCCGGCTGATCGCGCGCGGATCCGGCGAGATCCGGGGACCGTGGGCCACCTGATCCGGTCAGGAGGAACCGGCGGCCGGGTCACGGCCGCCGGTGGGTGATCCGGCACGACGGAAGAAACCGGAGGGCCGGCGCGTGGGAAGCTCGGGGCCGACGAGACCGCGTACGCGACGGCATCTGGCCCGGCGGCTGGCCGAACTGGACGAGGAAACGACGACGCCCTGGGCGGGGTTCACTCCTGCAGGGCGGGGCAGGGTTCACTCCTGCAGGACGGAGAGGATATTGCCGGCCGGGTCCCGGAACCAGGCTATCGGCGGTCCCTCGCCGCAGTGGATGCCCCGGGCGTCGACGTAGTCGTACGTACGTCGTCCCGGCGGTCCACCAGCACCTCGACGCCGCCGAAGTCGAGGAACCCGGATGGCGTCACCGTCGGGCAGAAGGCGGCGACGTACCAGGCGCGCAGCCGATCCGGGTCGGGGGTGCCGAGCAGGATGCTGCCGAGCCGTAACGGTGCCATTCGGTCCTCCGCGTGAGGGTTCTCCACGATCTGACGTCCCGTCGATACCACCGATGCTTGGCCGTCGCTGCCACGCCACAGCGCAGTCCGTCGTGGCCGGTTCAGCGCACCGTTTCGCCGGTTTGCGGCCAGCGCCCCGGTGAGCGTACCGACCTTCCGGTGTGGCCCGCCTCCGCGAGCAGGTCACCGCCCCAGCGGGGCCAGAGCCGGAGCCGAGCCCCGTCCTGGCACCGCGTACGTCTGACCCACGCCGGCGTCCCGACGGAGAATCTGGCCGTCGCCCGGGCAGATCCGGCTGGCGGGCAGGTGCGGCCGGTCGTCGGTGAGGTAGCGCAGCGCCAGCGCGGTGGCGCAGTCGTTGGCGCCGATCACGCCGTGCCCCCCGGTGTCGGCCGTGACCAGCGTGGACCGGTGCCGCAGCGCCTGGTGCATGCCGTGTCCGCTGACCCAGGGGGTCGCCGGGTCGCGGCGGTTGTGCAGGATCAGGATGTTGCGGGGGCCTGCTGCCCCTACCATGGGTGCGGCTTCGACCGGGGCGGGCCAGAAGGCGCACGGGGTGATGGTGGCGGACCGGCCCGCGTCCTCCGGAAACAGGGTCCGGTCCCGGCGTACGGCGGCGGCGTAGCGCTCCGGTCGACGGGGCCAGGCGGCGTCGCCGCACTGCACGGCGTAGCCGACGGTCTGTCGGTTGTCAGCGGGTACCGCTGCGCCGGCCGGGACCGAAGTGGCCGGGATCGCGTCGGCGACGACGGCCGGGGTGCCGGTGGCTGGCGCCCGGCTGGCGGCGGCGAGTTCCTGCCAGACGGCGGCGATGTGCGGGAACTGGCTGGCGTCGGGCTGTTCGAGGTTGTCGCGGGTGTAGTCGCGTAGCCAGTTGCCGTCGACGACGAGGCCGGGGTAGGTGATCGGGTGGTGGTCGAGGTCGCGGAGCAGGGTGCGGTAGCGGTGCTCGACGGCGGCGGCGGTGCGGCCGAGCCGGTAGGTGTGGTGCCGGTCGGCGACCCAGCCGGTGAGGTCGGGCAGCCGCTGGGTCAGACCGAGCCCACCGAGGCGGACCAGGTCGTACCAGATCCGGTTCGGATCCAGGGCGCTGTCGAGGACGACCCGGTCGGTGCGGTGCGGGTGGCGGGTGGCGTAGACGGCGCCGAGGTAGGTGCCGTAGGACAGCCCGAAGAACGAGATCCGCTCCTCGCCCAGCGCCGCCCGGATTCGGTCGAGATCCCGGGCGGTGTTGGCGGTGGTGATGTGCGGCAGCACGTCGGCGGCCTCTCGGCGGCAGGCCTGGGCGGTGGCCCGGGCGTGGGCGACGCTGTGCGCGATGGAGCCGTCGGGGGCGGGGTAGCGAACGGCCCGGTCGGCCACCGGCAGGCCGCAGCTGACCGGGCTGCTGTGCCGTACGCCGCGGGCGTCGAAGCCGACCAGGTCGTAGCGTTGCCCCAGTTGTGGCGGTTGTCCGGGGCCGTGCAACTGGGCGGGCATTGCCAGCCCGCCGATCCCGGGGCCACCCGGACTCAGCACGAGGGTGCCCAACCTGCGGGCCGGGTCGGTGGCCGGGATCCGGGAAACGGTGACGGTGATGTGCCGGCTCTGCGGGTCGCGGTGGTCGAGCGGTACGGACAGGACGGCGCACCGCAGCGCCGGATGGTCGGACACGTCCGCCGGGCAGGAGCGCCAGACCAGCGGCCCGGTGGGGGACTGGGCGTGGCCGGGTGTCGCGCCGGTGGTCAGCAGGCCGGCGGCCAGGGCGACCGTGACCGTCACGGCGGTGCCGATCCGCGATGCTGGAGAACCCATGGCTGTCCTTCTTTCTGTCACTGCTCCTCGGCCAGGTAGAACAGCTCGTCGACCCGGGTGTGCAGGGCTCTGGCGAGCTTGAGGGCGAGCACCGTCGACGGGATGAACCGTCCGGTCTCCACCGTGGTGATGGTCTTGCGGGTCACCCCGACCAGATCGGCGAGCTGCTGTTGGGTCAGGTTGTGGCGAGCCCGTTCAACCTTGATGTGGTTGCGCAGCGGGTGGCTGGTCTCCTCACCCATCACGCGTCCCGGTTGAACCACAGCCGCGCCGCCCCGTACGCCGCCAGGGCACCCGCCACGGTGAACTGCGCCTGGGCGACCGACGGCACCTCGATCCGGAAGAAGAACGGAAGCTGTACGGCGAGTGCTCCGACCAACGCCGCGGCCGTCGCCCGCAGGTGCGTCGCGGCGGTCCGCTCGTCGGCCAGAACCGCGCCGGCGTGGCGGGCCCGCCACTTCGCCCAGCCCGCGACGGCCAGCGCCATCCCCGCGACCACCACCGCGGTGACGTAGGTCAGCTCCCACCAGCGGGGCCAGCCGACCTGCCCACCCGCGTCGTGTGCCCCCTTGGACACCAGGGCGGTGGCTCCGGCCACCCCCCAGACGAACGTCGCCGCGTCGAGCAGGCGCGCGAACGACCGACCGGATCGGGCGTTCGGCAGCGTCGAATTGGGCATCGCCCACCCCTTCCAAATAACCTTCACGACGCATCGTGTGTCGTATGGGTGTCTTAATGACACCTAAAGGTTACATGGAGGGGTGGGTGACCGCAACTGCCGCTGCCGACAGCCGAGTGAGCGGGTTGAGCGGCCGTGCGGGGGTGCTCGGCCGCCAGAGGTTGCGCCGAGACAGCACCGCGCGCCGCTGCGGCGTCACCGCCGGGAGAACAATCAATCGTCACGAGGGAGTGGTGGCGCCTGAACCCGATGCTTCCTACCGGGTGCGGGTGCCGGGAGCGTCCCGCAGAATGGCTCCGGGGGTGACCGACATGGTCGACGGGGCAAGCGTGCCCAGGTTGTGCCAGGTGGTGCTGGACTGCCCCGACGCCCGTGCCCTGGCGGAGTTCTACCGGTCGCTGTTGGGCCTGGTCTACCGGCCCGGTGACGAGCCGCCGGAAACGGGCGCCGTGGACGAGCGAGGCCGCGACTGGCTGGTGCTGCGAAGCCCGGAGGGCGCGCCGCAGTTGGCCTTCCAACAGGTCGACCGGCTGCCGGCGGCGACGTGGCCGCACGGCCCGGTGCCGCAGCAACTGCACCTGGATCTGACCGTGGCGTCGGTCGAGGAGCTTCGGGTGCAGCACGAACGGGTCCTGCGCCTCGGCGGTCGGTTACTGCTCGACCGCATCGACGACCCGGAGGAACCGCTACGGGTGTACGCCGACCCGGCCGGCCATCCGTTCTGCGTCTTCGTCGCCTGATCCGGCAGGCCACACCCGGAGACGCCGACCGTCACCGAAACGCTGCCGTCACCGCCCGGAATCGGGGGACGTCCCGCGCCGGACCTCGCTGAGCAGCCGCTCCACCCGGGTACGGATCTCGTCGCGGATCGGGCGTACCGCGTCGACGCCCTTGCCGGCGGGGTCGTCGAGCTTCCAGTCCTCGTAGCGTTTGCCGGGGAACACGGGACAGGCGTCGCCGCAGCCCATGGTGACGATCACGTCGGAGGACCCGACGGTCTCGTACTCCAGGAGCTTGGGGGCCTGGTCGGTGATGTCGACGCCGACCTCGCGCATGACCTCGACGGCGGCCGGGTTGATCTGGTCGGCGGGGGCGGAGCCGGCGGAGCGGACCTCGACGGTGTCGCCGGCCAGGTGGCGCAGCCAGCCGGCAGCCATCTGGGAGCGGCCGGCGTTGTGCACGCAGACGAACAGGACGCTGGGCTTGTCAGGCATCGGAAGCCTCTCTGGAAAGAAGTGCGGGACGCTCGACAGTGCCGTCGGTGGGGACGACGACCTGGTCGGCGGCCCGGCCGGCGTCGGGGTAGAGCGCCAGCAGCAGACCGGCGCCGACGGTGAGGCCGACGAGTTGGGCGAGGACGAAGCCCGGTACCGAGGCGGGGGCGATGCCGGCGAAGGTGTCGGTGAACGCCCGCCCGACGGTCACCGCGGGATTGGCGAACGAGGTGGACGAGGTGAACCAGTACGCGGCCCCGATGTACGCGCCGACCGCAGCCGGGGCGACCGCGGCACGGCCGGTGCGGGCCAGGGCGAAGACCAGCAGGATCAACCCGGCGGTGGCCACGACCTCCCCGAGCCACAGGTTGCCCCCGGAGCGCTGCCGGCCCGAGAGGTCGACGGCGGCCAGGTCGAACATGAGGTTGGCCAGAACCGACCCGCCGATCGCGCCGAGGACCTGGGCGGCGGTGTAACCGGCGAGGTCGCGGCCGGTGAGGCCGGTGCCGGTCCGCCGGCCGAGGAGCCAGTCGGCGGCGGACACCACCGGATTGAAGTGCGCCCCCGAGACCGGGCCGAAGATCAGGATGAGAGCGCCCAGGGCGAACGCGGTCGCGACGGAGTTCTGCAGGAGTTGGAGTCCGACGTCGGCGGGGGAGAGGGTGGCGGCCATGATGCCGGAGCCGACCACGGCGGTGACCAGCAGCGCGGTGCCGACGAACTCGGCCAGCAGGCGACGCCGCAACGCGATGGTCATCGGATGCCTCCCGCCGTGACGGCGGGGGCGAGCCGGTCGACCCGGTCGGCGAGTTCGGCGTAGGCGGCGTCGAACGCCGCGTCGGTGTCGAGGCGGGCCGGGTCCGGGACGGACCAGTGCAGGTGGGGGCGGACCGGCCCGCCGAGGTTCTCGTGGGCGTGGTCACAGACGGCGACCACGAGGTCGTCGGCGCGTACGACGTCGTCGACATGGGCGGTGCCGGCCGGGTCGAGGTCGAGGCCGTGTCGGCGGGCCACGGCCAGGGCCCGGGGGTGCACCCGGGCCGCCGGCTTCGTCCCGGCGGAGGCGGCGGCACCGTGGGTACGCCGCTTCCAGAGCGCTGCGGCGAGCGGGGAGCGGGCGGAGTTGTGGGTGCAGACGAAAACCACCCGCTCGACCCCGGTCAGGGGTGGGGCGGCGAGGGCGGCCAGGGCGGCCGGCCGCAGCCGCAGGTAGGTGCGCCGCCGGTCGCCCTCGGAGCGGCCCTTCACCACCAGGCCGGCGTCGATGAGCACCTTGACGTGGTGGGCGACCAGGTTGGTCGGCAGGTCGAGGGCGCGGGCGATCTCGCCGGGGGAGGCGTCGCCGACGGTGAGGGCGTCGACGATCGCCAGGCGCGCCGGGTCACCGAGGGCGGCATGGCGGCGTGCCCGCGCCGCGAGGGAATCCATTTCAAAGCTCATTGACTCAATGATTGCTGAGGCTTTTGTTGCTTGTCAACCGAGGTGAGCCCGGGGTGGGTCGAGGTGGCCGCTACGGGCGCTGCTGACAGGCGGCGGAGTCGTATGTCTCCCGCCCCTGACCCGCCGAACCCCGCCGCTCGGGTCCCGCCGCCACGCGGTGTCGATGCCATGGTGTTCGATGGCGGACGCTCTACAATGGGGGCGGCCGTGGCTACGCTGGGTCATGTTCCCTCGGGAGCGGCCAGTTAGCGGGGCGCGACATGAGCATCGGGCACAGATCCGGATCCCGCCGCCGATCGGCCGGCGAAGACGGCCCCCCGACGCCCACGACCAGGTAGGTCCGCTGTGTCCAGGGGGAATCCGGCCGCCGACCGGCACGCCGGAATGTCTGCTGCCCTCGACGGGCACGCGCTGAACACGCCGAACGCCATCACGATCGTCCGGGCCGTCGCCGCGATCGTCCTCGCCGTGCTGGCGTTGACCCGGGCCAGCCCCGCGCTGCTGATCGCCGCGTACGCCACCTACTGGCTGGGCGATGTGCTCGACGGGCTGGTCGCCCGGCTGCTGCGCCAGGAGACCCGGTTCGGCGCGGTACTCGACATCGTCGCCGACCGCGCGTCGTGCAGCCTCTGCATCGCCGCGCTGCTGGTGCTGCGTCCTGAACTCGCCGTGCCCTGCGCGGTATTCCTGGTGCAGTTCCTCGTGCTCGACTGCCACCTCAGTCTGGCGTTCCTGCGCTGGCCGATCCTCAGCCCCAACTACTTCCACCTGGTGCACCGGGGCGTCTACCGGTGGAACTGGTGGCCGCCGGCGAAGGTGCTCAACACCGCGGCCCTCGCCCTGACCGCCCTGATTCCCGCCGCCTACTGGTACGCCGTGGCCGTCGCCACGCTGGTGCTGGTGGTCAAGGTGTGCTCGGTCGTCGTCGTCCACCGGCTCACCCGCCAGCCGTTGGGCCCACCGTTCGTCGAGCCGCAGCTCCGTGGCCCGTCGCTGGTGACCTCGTGATCGGGCAGATGCTGGCCGCGCTGGGGCTGTCGCTGGTGTCGGCGTTCGTGCCGGCGCTGCCGATCGAGCCGTACGTGGTCGGTGCCAGCGCCCTCGGCGGCGCGGCGCTGCCGGTCGCCCTCGTCGCCGCGGTCGGGCAGACCATCGGCAAGGTGCTGATCCTGCTGGCCGCCCGGGGTTCGCTGCGCAATTCGGCGTTGCGTCGCTGGCTGGACCGCCGCCGGGCCGCAGCCGGGGAGCGGGACCGGACCCGGGGTGGGTTACGACGCCGGCTGGATCACTGGGGCCGGGCGATCGAGGCCGCCGCGCAGCGGCCGGCCCTCGCCGTACCGGTGGTGCTGCTCAGCGCCGGCGTCGGACTGCCGCCGCTGCTGCTGATCACGTTCTGCGTCGCCGCCGCGAAGACACCCGTCACCGTCTTCGCGGCAGCCTGCCTGGTCGGCCGGTCGACCCGGTTCGCCGCCCTCGCCCTGCTCCCC
>NZ_SMJY01000066.1:0-26308 GCF_004348355.1 Micromonospora sp. KC721
TGGCAGATCCCGCCGTTTCCAGGCGCTGACCCCGAGTCGGTTGGTGCTACCCAGGTCGATCGGGCCCGACAGCTGCACCTCGACGGCCGGCTGACCGGCCACCGGGGCGACCTCCAGGAACCTGCCCTCGGTCGCCGGCACGGTGGCGTTGTCGACCAGGTTGCGCCAGAGGAGGGCGGCGCCGGCCCGCTCGCCCGGGCGCAGCACGAGCTGCCGGGGTGGGGCGTCGAACCCGGAGGTGATCCCGGCTGCGCCCGCGATGATCCGGACCTCGATCGGGTTGCCGTCGGCGTCCCGGAGCCGGGGTGCCGGCCAACCCTTGAGCCGGTACGGCGTGCTGCCGCAGTTGACCAGTTCGATACCCATCGCCCGTAGCCCCATGGCGGCGCTGACGCCGAGCTCCGCGATCTGTACGCCGCCGGGTGGGCAGCCGTCGGGTCGGGATGGCCGGGTGGAGGCGGTGGGCGAACCGGTCGTCGGGTAAGGGCCCGCCGGTGTGGTGGCAGGTTCGGTGCCGGTCGTGCATCCGGCCATCAGCGCGGCGACGGCTGTCGCGCAGAGCCGACCCGCCCTCGCACTCGTCACCGTCGGATCGTGCCACAGCCCACCTTGTCCGTGGGGGCGGCGTGGGTGGTCTCGATGTCGTCGACACTTTCGCCCGATTGGATACTTCGTCCGTGCCGAAACTGAGGAGCAACATGACGGTCCTTGGCCAGCGGTTGGTGCTCACTGTCGGTTTGCTTGCCGCGATGACCGGGTGCACCGGCAGGACGGGGACGGGTGACGCGCCCGCCGGTACCCCCGCGAGCAGCGGCGCGGCCGGCGCGCTCGGGCGGACGTCGAACATCGCCCGCGACGGGATCTTCGACGTGAGCCGAACCAACGAGGCGAGGTCCCGGGTCCAGATCGACGGCGTGTTGCGCGACCCGAAGCGGACGGTGCTGCGGGTCACCGTGACCAACCTGGAAGCCACCGAGCAGTTGGGCATCGACCGGTTCGGCGATTCCAGCTCGGACTACTCGTTCGTCGGGTTCAAGCTGCTGGACCCGGTCGGCGGCAAGCTCTACCACGCGTACCGGCTGGACAACGTGTACGGCCTGGGCTTCGGCAGCCGCCTCAACGAAATCAAGCTACAGCCCGGGGTGCACTACTCGGCGGTCGTCTACTTTCCCCCGTTGCCGCAGAGCGTCACGGCGGTGACCGTGCTGTCCCCGGGCACGACGGGTGAGTTCACCGGCGTGCCGGTCACCGAGGGCAGCCACACCGCCACCCCCGTGGCCGAGGACGCGCGCGCCCGGGTTCAGCAGATCCTGGCGATCAACTCACCGCATCCGCCCGGGGCGACCGTCGAACTGCCCGCGGTCGAGCCACCCGCTGACGCGTTCAGCCTGGTCGCCGACGTGTCCGGGCTGGTCGTCGGCCCGGAGCGGGAAACCCTGTCCTCCCCGGCGCAGAGATCTGTGGCGCTGCGCTCGGACATCCTGTTCGACTTCGGCAGGGCGACCCTGACGGGTAGGGCGAAGACCCTGCTCGCCGAGACGGCGAAGGAGATCACGGACGGCGCCGACCCGAGCCGGCCGATCACCGTGGTCGGGCACACCGACGGGGTTGGCTCCCCTTCGGACAACCAGAGGCTCTCGGAGCAGCGCGCCCGGGCGGTCGAGGCGCAGCTTCGGGCCGCGCTCGGCGGCGGTTGGCAGTTCACGGTCTCCGGCAGGGGGGAGTCCCAGCCGGTGGCCGAGGAGAGGAAACCGGACGGCTCCGACAATCCCGAGGGGCGCGCCCGCAACCGCCGGGTCGAGATCACGTATCCGCGGAAGCCGGCCACCGCCACCTCTGGTCCCGACGGCGCCACGACCACACAGGCCACGGGGGGCGGGGGTACGCCCGCCGCCTTCCGTGCCGACAACGGCACGGTGGTGGCGGAGCGGGACGGTACGTCGGACAGCCAGACGGACTCGGTCGGCCCGGTGAGGTTCCACCTCAGGGTCTACCCGTTCTACCGCGACGGCGGCTACCTCGTCGCGGTCTTCGACCTGGCGAACCTGTCCGGGACGAAGCTCGACCCCGGCCTGAACTACTTCCGGTCACCCGCCTACCCCGGGCCGGCGTACGCGTCGTTCGGCGTGATCGACCCCGCGACGGGCACCACGTACCGCACCGCGTTCGTGGCCGTCGACAACGTGAAGAGCTATCTCGACGGGCAGTTGCACGGCTGGCAGACCGTGCAGCCGCAGCGGGCCTACATGTACGTACCGGCACCCCCGGTGGGTGTCCGGTCCGTCACCTTCGACGCCGGGCCGTTCGGCAAGATCGAGAACGTGCCGGTCGACTGACCGGTTGGGCTGATTTTGCCTCTGGGATCTTCCCGGCATCAAGAAAGTGATGAACTTCCATTACTCTATGCCTCACATTGGGAGTGACCATCCCACTACCCGGAGGTGACCAGATGAATGTTGACCGGTTGAACGGCCCTGCCCTGTCCCTGTTCCGCATGGTGATCGGGCTGCTCTTCCTCTGCCACGGCCTGGCGTCCGTCTTCGGCGTCCTGGGCGGCAACCCGCGTACCGGTGAAGCGGTGCCGGTTGGCCAGTGGCCCGGCTGGTGGGCCGGGCTGATCCAGGTGCTCTGCGGCGCGCTGGTGATGGTCGGGCTCGCCACCCGACCGGCCGCCCTCCTCGCGTCCGGCTCGATGGCGTACGCCTACTTCGTGGTGCACCAGCCCGACGGGCTGCTGCCGCTGCGCAACGGCGGCGAACTCTCCGCCCTCTTCTGCTGGTCGTTCGCCTTGATCATGGTGCTCGGCGCGGGCCCGTGGGCGCTCGACGCGGTGTTCCGCCAGCGCCGTGGGCAGGACGTCCGCTCGGCGACGGCCGACCGGAGTTCGGTCCGAGCCTGACCCGGCGGCGGGCACGTCGTCGGACACCGGCCCCGGGGTCTCCGACGACGTGCTGCACGTCGGCGCGGGTGTGCCGCCCGCGTCTGCGGCGGTGGGGGATGGCTCACACCGTGGGAAGCCGGCTGGGCCTGCGCCCCGGATCTGCTTAGACTCCTGCGTACAACTGCATACCTCATCCAGAGGGGCTGAGGGATACGGCCCGACGACGCCCCGGCAACCACCCGCACACTCGACGACGAGTCGACGCGGGCAGGTGCCAATTCCGTCCCCGCCGCACGGTGCGATGCGGGGAAAGATGAGAGGACTCCTCGATATGACGTCGACGCTTCCCGCTCCCGCCGGCATCGACACCACCACCAGCCCCGCTCGCGCCCTGGTCTGTCGCGCCTGTTCCGCGCGCTACCCGCTGGCCGCCCAACACGCCTGCTACGAGTGTTTCGGGCCGCTGGAGGTCGACTACGACACCGCCGCGCTCGCCGCCGTCACCCGCGCCCAGATCGAGGCCGGTCCGCAGAACATCTGGCGGTACGCCGCCCTGCTGCCCGCCGGGCAGGACCCGGCCACCCGGGTCACCCTCGACCCAGGGCTGACCCCGCTGGTCGCCGCCCCGAACCTCGCCGCCGAGCTGGGCGTCACCGCCCCGCTGTGGGTGAAGGATGACAGCGCCAACCCGACCCACTCGTTCAAGGACCGGGTCGTCTCGGTGGCGCTGACCGCCGCCCGTCAGCTCGGCTTCGCCCGCTTCGCCTGCGCCTCGACCGGCAACCTGGCCAACTCGGTGGCCGCCCACGCGGCCCGGGCCGGGGTGCCCTCGGTGGTCTTCATCCCCGGCGACCTGGAGCAGGGAAAGGTCGTCACCACGGCCGTGTACGGCGGCGAGCTGGTCGCCATCGACGGGTCGTACGACGACGTGAACCGGCTCTGCGGTGAGCTGGTGGAGACCGACGAGTTCGAGGACACCGCGTTCGTCAACGTCAACGTCCGCCCCTACTACGCCGAGGGCTCCAAGACCCTCGGGTACGAGGTGGCGGAGCAACTCGGGTGGCGTATCCCCGCCCAGGTGGTCATCCCGATGGCCAGCGGCGAGCTGCTCACCAAGGTCGACAAGGCGTTCAGTGAGCTGGTCGAGATCGGCCTGGTCGAGGCGCCGGCCGGTGGCTGGAAGGTGTTCGGTGCGCAGTCTGCCGGCTGCAACCCGATCGCCACCGCGCTGCACGACGACCGGGACACCATCGTCCCGGTCAAGCCCACCGGCATCGCCAAGTCGCTCAACATCGGTGACCCGGCGGCCGGCCTCTACGCGCTTGAGGCGGTGCGCCGCACCGGCGGCTGGATGGAGTACGCCGACGACGACGAGATCCGCGAGGGCATCCGGCTGCTCGCCCGTACCACCGGGGTGTTCGCCGAGACCGCCGGTGGGGTGACCGTGGCCGTGCTGCGCAAGCTGGTCGAGTCCGGCCGGCTCGACCCGACCGCCGAGACCGTCGTGTTCAACACCGGTGAGGGGCTGAAGACCATCGACGCGGTGGCCGGCCAGGTCGGCCCGACCCACCGGATCAAGCCGTCGCTGCGCGCCGCCCGCGACGCCGGCCTCCTCTCCTGACGCGCGGGCGGGATCGGATCCCGTCCCGCCTGCGTCGCCTTGCCCGGCGGGCCTCGTCCGGCCCGGTCCCGTGCGGTCCCCCTTGAGCAACTCAAGGTGCGGCACGCTGTCGGGGTCCGGGGCGCTGCATGCCGCGACGTGCCGCGATTCGGAGCCGTGCAGGCGGGGGAGGATCGCCCGAACGGGGGATGGGGGCGATCCGCCGGGTAACTGGCTTTTTGCTGTGAGTGCCGAAAACCCGTCGTCGGGGACTTGACGGCAGGAAAGGGACGGCGGAAGATGCTCCGTGCGGGAGGGCATCCGCCGGAGACTTTTCAAGTTCTTGCGACCCAACGCCGGAGGCGTTGTGCGGACGTCCCTCCCGACCAACGTCCGAAGGGGCTGGCGGATATTCGCTGGCCCCTTCGTCGTACGGCGGTCAGGCTGGGCGCCGTGGGCATCGACGTCGCACCGCTTCATCCGACCGACGAGGCCGCCATGGCGGCGGCGTACCGGATCGGGGCCGCCGCCGAGGCGGTGAACCTGCCGGACCTGCCGCCGTACTGCCCGCGGCGGTTCCAGGCACTCGTCGGGCACCCGATGCCCGGCGTCGAGGTGCGCTGGGTGCTGGCCCGGCTCGACGGGACGCCGGCCGGCTGGCTCCGCCTCGAACTGCCCCAACTCGACAACACCGAGAACGCCAGCGTCGAGCTGGTGGTCGACCCGGCGTACCGGCGGCGCGGTGTGGGGCGGGCGTTGCACGAGCACGGCCTGCGGCTGCTGCGGGAGGCCGGCCGCAAGCGGGTGGTCGGCGCGGCCGTGTCGGCCCTGCCCGGCGGCCCGGCACGGGACCCCGCCGGGGACGCCTTCGCCGCGGCGCTCGGCGCGCACCCCGCGCTCGCCGCGGTCCGCCGCCGGCTCGACACCACCGCCCTCGACCCGGCCGCGCTCGACGCTCTGGCGGCCGGCGCGCGGATCGCCGCCGCCGGTTACCGTACGGTCCGCTGGCGGCAGGCCACCCCCGAGGAGTACGTCGCCGACGTCGCCTACCTGGAGGGCCGGCTGATGGCCGACGCGCCCACCGGCGACCTCGAGTGGGAGCAGGAGAACGTCGACACCGACCGGATCCGGGGCATCGAGCGGGCGCTCGACGCCCGGGGAATCCGTCGGTACCACGTCGGGGCGGTGCACCAGGCGACCGGCCGGCTGGCCGCCTGGACCATGGTCAGCCTCGCCGCGAACAGCACCTGGCACGCCTGGCAGCAGATCACCATCGTCGATCCGGAGCACCGGGGCCACCGGCTCGGCCTGCTCACCAAGATCGATAACCTGGAGCAGGCGCTGGCGTACGAGCCGGACCTGCGGGCGATCGACACCTACAACGCCGCCGAAAACGTCCACATGATCAGGATCAACGAGCAACTCGGCTTCCGCGCGTCGGACGCCTCGGTGGAGTGGCAGCTGACGATCTGAGTTGTGACACGCCCCTACTGATCTGGGCCCACCCTGTTGCATGATGGCGGGCATGACGGAGACCCCGCAGGCCCTGTACGACAGGCACGCCGACACCCTCGACCGGGCGCTGACCGCGATCACCGAGCGGGGGTACTGGTCGGCCTACCCCGAGTCACCCAGCCCTCGGGTGTACGGCGACACCGCCGCCGCCGACGGGAAGGCCGCCTTCGAGGCGTACCTGGACGGCGACTTCCCCCTCGACCAGCCCGGCGCCGCCGACCGGGTCGCGACCGAGAGCAGCCCGTTCGGGCTCGCACTGAACGTGCGCTACCCGCACGCGGGCGCCGACGAGTTGGTCGCCGCCGCCTCGGCCGCGCTGCCGGCGTGGCGCGACGCCGGCCCGCGCGCCCGGGTGGGGGTCTGCCTGGAGATCCTGGCCCGGCTGCACCGGCACGTCTTCGAACTGGCGAACGCGGTGCAGTTCACCAGCGGCCAGGCGTTCGTGATGGCCTTCCAGGCCGGCGGGGCGCACGCCCTGGACCGCGCCCTGGAGGCGGTGGCCTACGCGTACGCCGAGATGACCCGGCACCCGGGCACGGCCGACTGGGTGAAGAGCGCCGGCAAGGGCGACCCGCTGCGGATGACCAAGACCTACCACGTGGTTCCCCGCGGCGTGGCGTTGGTGATCGGCTGCAACACCTTCCCCACCTGGAACTCGTACCCGGGGCTGTTCGCCTCGCTGGCCACCGGGAACCCGGTGGTCGTCAAGCCGCACCCGCGCGCCGTGCTGCCGCTGGCCATCACCGTCCGGTACGCCCGCGAGGTGCTGGCCGAGGCCGGCTTCGACCCGAACCTGGTACTGCTCGCGCCGGAGGCCCCGGGCGAGGGGCTCGCCTCGACCCTGGCCCTGCACCCGGCTGTGAAGATCGTCGACTTCACCGGTTCCACCGAGTACGGCGACTGGCTGGAGGCCAACGCCCGGCAGGCCACGGTCTACACCGAGAAGGCCGGCCTGAACACGGTCGTCATCGACTCCACCGACGATTTCACCGGGATGTGCCGCAACCTGGGCCTCACCCTCACCCTCTACAGCGGCCAGATGTGCACCACCTCGCAGAACATCCTGATTCCCGCCGACGGTATCGCCACCGACCAGGGGCGCAAGAGCTTCGACGAGGTGGCCGCCGGCATCGCCGCCGCGGTCGGCAAGCTCACCGCCGACCCGGCCCGGGGCGTCGAGTTGACCGGCGCGATCGTCAACGACGGGGTGCTGGCGCGGCTCGACGAGGTCACCAAGGTCGGTACGGCGGTGCTGGAGTCGCGTACGGTCGAACACCCGTCGCTGCCCGGCGCGGTGGTGCGGACGCCGACCATCGTCCGGCTGGCCGCCGACGACACCGACGTCTACGGCCGGGAGTGGTTCGGGCCGATCTCGTTCGTCATCCCGACCGAATCGACCGCGCACAGCCTGGAGATCCTGCGCGCCACCGTCGGGACGAAGGGGGCGCTGACCGCCGCCGTCTACTCCACCGACGAGAGCGTGCTCGCCGCGGCCGAGGCCGCCGCGGTCGACGTCGGGGTGCACCTGTCCTGCAACCTGACCGGAGGGGTCTTCGTCAACCAGTCCGCCGCGTTCTCCGACTTCCACGGCAGCGGCGCCAACCCCGCCGCGAACGCGGCCCTGACCGACGGCGGGTACGTCGCGAACCGGTTCCGTATCGTGCAGAGTCGCCGGCACGTCTGATCGTGCGGTTGGGGGTTTCCGGGGGAGCCCACCCACTCCGGGCGGTCAGGCTTGACCCCTCCGTGGGCGGGCTCCCCCGCAGCGATCAGGCCAGGACAGTGACGGTCAACTGCGGTGGGCTTTGGAAAGTGAGCCCTCCGGGAGTGAGTGCCGGTCGTAGTCGTAGGTAATCGCCTCGACGGGAGAACCAGCAGCGGGCAGGGCCACCGACCTCGGGTCAGGCCGACTTGTGGCGCTGGTAATGGCGGGCGACGCGGACGCGGTTGCCGCAGCGGCTGGCCGAGCACCAGCGGCGGCGCGGGTGGGCGGGTAGGAACAGCATCACGCAGTCGTCGGCCTCGCACTCGCGGACCCGGATGACCGCCGGGTCGGCCAGGAGCTCGACGCTGGCCTCGGCCAGCCATGCCGCGAGCTGGTCGCCGGGCGTCCCGATGCGGCGGCGGGTTGCGGTGATCGTTTCACCGTCCCAGCCGAGTTCGGTGACAGCGGGCGCGACGCGCTGGATGTGGTTGAGGGCGTTCAGGTCATCCGCCGGGGGTCGCTTTCCGCAGCGGACGTGGCTGAGGACGCGGGCGGTGTGATCGCGGACACGTCGAACAGCGGCCAGGTCGTTCGGGGTCAGTTCGGCGGTGGCGAGGGCACGCGCCTCGTCGAACCGATCGGCCTGCAGCGCTAACCAGGTGCGTAGTTCGCCGGGGGTGGACAGCAGGTCGTTGACCGCCGGGTGCGTGTTGACCAGGTCCAGGGCCAGTGGTTCGCCAGTCAGAGGAATGAGCTCACTCACGTGGCTAATGCTACAGCAGCGGCTTGACTCATTAGGTGGATGATCGGTACAACTAATGTGTCTTCCTTCAAGAAAGGCATTAGGCATGATCGTCTCCTCCATCGCCCGCACCGCCCACCGCCATCTCGACGTCGACGGCGTCCGGGTGTTCTACCGCGAGTCCCTACCCGAACGGCCCGAGGCGCCGGTGCTGTTGCTCCTGCACGGCTTTCCGTCCGCCTCCCACCAGTTCCGCCGCCTCATCGACGTCCTCGGCTCGCGCTATCGGCTCATCGCGCCCGACTATCCCGGTTTCGGGCACACCGAGGTCCCGAACGACTTCACCTACTCCTTCGATCGGCTGACCGACGTCACCGAGGGCTTCGTGCGAGGGCTCGGCCTGACCCGGTTCGTGATGTACGTGTTCGACTTCGGCGCACCGGTCGGTTTCCGGCTAGCCGAGCGGCATCCTGAGTGGATCGCGGGCCTGGTCGTGCAGAACGGCAACGCCTACGAGGAGGGCCTGTCAGACGGGGCCCGGGACTTCATCGCGTTGCGCCCGGAGACGCCCGGCGCCGAGCAGACGATCCGCGACCTGCTGACTCTCGCCGGCACGCGCATGCAGTACGAGACCGGCGTGCGCGACCTGGCGCTGCTGGCCCCGGACGGCTGGACGCTCGACCAGCACTTCCTGGACCTACCCGGCCGTAAGGAGGCGCAGGTCGCGTTGGCGTTCGACTATCACTCCAACGTCGAGCGCTACGAGCGCTGGCAGACGTGGCTTCGCCAGCACACCCCGCCCACGCTCATCCCCTGGGGCGTCGGTGACCCGTTCTTCCCTGAACCCGGTGCCCGCGCCTACCTGCGGGATGTGCCTGACGCCGAACTGCACCTGTTCGACACCGGCCACTTCGTCCTGGAAACCCACCTACCCGAGATCGCCCCGCTCATCGCTGACTTTCTCGGCCGCACGTGGAACTAGCGCGTCCGAAGCCAGGAGGACATCGTCATGCGTCCCGCCGCCTCCGCGGCCCGCCATCCGCTTCTCGGCCTGGCCGTGCTGTTCGCCGCAGCCTTCACCACGATCACCACCGAGACGCTGCCGTCCGGGCTGCTGCCGCTGATGAGCCGCGCCCTGCAGGTGCCCGAATCTCTTGTCGGCTTGCTGGTCGGGGCCTATGCGCTGCTCATTCTGGCGGTGACCGTGCCGCTGGTGGCGCTCACCTCCCGCTGGTCGCGGCGCAGGCTGCTGATCGTGCTGATGGGAGCCTTCGCCGCCGGGAACCTGCTCACCGCCTTGGCCCCGAACTATTCGGTGGCCATGGCCGCACGCCTGGTTGCCGGGCTCGGACACGGCGTGTTGTGGTCGATGATGGCCGCCTACGCCGCCTCTCTGGTGGCGCCGCATCGTACGGGCCGCGCGATAGCGGGCGTGTTCGCCGCCAACTCGGCCGCTCTCACGCTGGGCGTCCCACTCGGCACCGCACTGGGCCAGGTGGCCGGATGGCGGGTGCCCTTCGCCATCCTGGCTGGTCTCGCCGCGTTGGTGGCGGCTGTTGCGCGCGTCGCGCTGCCGGATATGCCGGGTACGGCGAAGGCCAGGCCGAGCAGTATCCGAGCCGTGCGGTTGCCCGACGTACGCACCGTCATGGTCACCACGGGCTTGGTAATGCTGGGACACTTCACTCTGGCCACATACATCGCGCCGTTTCTGCTGGGCGCCGGGATTGCCCAGACCGGGCTCAGCACCGCGCTGCTGGCCTTCGGCCTGGCCGGCGTACTCGGAGTGATCGCAGCCGGTGCCGCCGTGGATCGCGCACCCCGCGGAGCGTTACTGACCGCACTCGGTGCGATGACCCTGGCCGTGGCGGCGCTCGTCCTGCTGCGAGGCAACGCGGCCGTCGCCGCCGCAGCCGTATGGGGGGCTGCATACGCGGCGCTGCCACCGCTGTTGCAGGCCCTGATCCTCAAGGCCGCTCCCGGAGCGCAGGCCGCCGCGTCCGCTCTGTTCATCATCACCTTCAACATCAGCATCACCGCCGGATCGCTGCTCGGCGGGCAACTGCTGGCCTGGCACGGACCTACGGCACTCCCGTTCGCGGCGGCCATCCTGACTGCGGCCGCCGTTCTGCCTGCCGCACGGCGTATCACCCTCACGGCCACCCGCGCATCACTCGGATGAGGTTGAGCTGCCGGGCGCACGGCCGAAGCTGGATGAGGGACGGGATGTGGACGCCTCGTCGGGCGTTGACCTCCTGGGTACTGCCGTGTGTCGAGTCCCCGGTGGGTCAGGCGGGGCGGCGCATCTGGAGTTCGCGCATGGCCGAGACGGTGGGGTGTGGGACACGTACGCCGGTGTCGGTGAAGCCGATCCTCCGGTAGGCCCGGTAGGCGCGGTCGTTGCCGACCACCACCTCCAGCATCAGCTCCGGCCGGCCGCACTCCCGCGACCAGGCAGCCACCGCCTCGACCAGGCGACCGAGCAGCCCCTGGCCGCGCCAGGCCCGGCTCACGTACACCGCGTAGACGACCGTCACGTTTGGCTCGTCGGGGGAGGCCATTCCACCGGCGTGCCCGACCAGCCGGCCGCCCGGGTCGGCGACGAACTGGGCGGTGTGGCAGCCCTGGGAGACGTGGGCGATCCGGGCGGCGTACTCGACGTGCGGGCGGGCGGCGGCCTGGGCGATCGTCTCCAGGAAGGCCAGCGGGGAGTCGGCGAGCATTTCCAGTCGCAGCGCCCGCATCCGGGCGGCGTCCGAGGGGCGTACCCGACGGACGGTGGCCGTCCGGGCGTCCGGCGGGGCCGGGGCAGGTGTCATGACATCTGCTTACCGCAGCGATGGCCGCCGATGGGGGCGACGTCGCTCGCATGTCGGATATTGACCGGTTTGTGGCCGTGCGCCATCGTCACGCCTCGTGTAGCGTGCGATTTCGGTCAGGAATTCAGCGGCCGTCGACGATCGCCGAACGAGGGGCCGTCCGGTGCCGGTTCGCCGGTGTCCGGAGTTGTGAAACGCCGCGCAGAGTGAGGAAGTGCACCGTGGCACAGGGCACCGTGAAGTGGTTCAACTCCGAAAAGGGCTACGGCTTCATCGCCGTCGACGGCGGCCAGGACGTCTTCGTCCACTTCTCCGCCATCGAGATGGACGGCTACAAGGCCCTGGACGACGGTCAGCGGGTGGAGTTCGAGATCGCCCAGGGACAGAAGGGGCCGCAGGCCGAGCGGGTCCGCCTCATCGCCTGAGACGGTCTCGGGTTGCTGAGCGGTGGCGGTTGGTCAGACCGCCTCCGCTCGGATGTCGCGATAGCCGGCCCGTTGGTTGACATGGGCCCGCGATTTCGCAGAGCTCCAAGCAGCCTGCGGTGGCTGTGGCGTATGGCCAGGTAAGGCGAGGTCATAAGGCTTTGCGCGCCTCATCGGCTCCTCCTGGCGATGATCACCGCGAGGCTCACTTCACTGAGCCAGTTGCATCCTGGGTAGCGGTTCGTCTCGACGTGGTGAAGGCGGTTGACCGCCTTCTGCCGGCGTGACAGCTTCGGCGGGAAGCGGTGGCGTTCGAACGCTGTCCGCATGCTGCCGGGCAGGGCAGGCGAGGCCCAGACGAGCAGGCCAGCGGCATCGGCGATGACCTGCACGTTCACTGCGCGCCATTGGTGCTTACCGGAGTAGTGCGGCTTCTGGTCGGCGATGCGGTCGATCGGAATCGGCGTGCCCTGCAGCCTCACCCTCACCGATCTCCTGGGCTGCCGCGCCTGCTTTGAGCTGCAAGATCGGCTTGCGGAGCGCTCACCCTGAGTGATCAGAGGTGGATCCTTGGTATTCACCTGGGTTGGACCGATAAATGTCCAGGCCACCCATTCCCCGCCTCGGCAGATCCGGACCAGCAGATTTCCGGGCGAAGAAAGCCGATTGGTCATCAGTACCCGCGGACCCTGATGACGAACTAGGTGTGCTGTCCGGACAGGTTGTGGCGCGGCTGCTGGTATGCCCGTCGATGCGGTGCCATGGGGATGCTGAGCGGGGAGTTGGAGCGGATGGACTGCCGGCGGCTGGCTTGAGACTGAGCCTTGTGGTAGGTGTCCGGCGGGCAGCTGCGTGATCCCGCGACCGTGGACGTTCTGCCGCTGTTGCCGGCCGAGGTTGCTGTACCGCTGCGGTGGCGGATGTGGCGGCATATTCCTCCACTAAAACTAGTGCGCGCGGTTTCGGAAATGCGTCTTGCTTCCTTGGAGATGGGGCAGCACAGCTCCGTCGCCAAACCGCATCGGTCGATTGTCGTCCGTTCCGTCGACCGCAGAGGGCTGGTTCAAAGTTGGGATCCGCCTGCTGTGAAGTGTCCAGCATGGTCGGGTGGAATTTCCCAAGATGACCCATAAGAGTGGTTTGTGTATCACGGTGAGTAGTAGGCGCAGGTGGTAACTGTTATTGATGGTTGGGTCTTGACAGGTCACCTCGCCCACTGCGACCGTACCTTGGCGCATTGATGGCAAACAGCACACGGGGGTGTGAAGCCATGTCCATTCACATGCTGGTCAATTGGCGCAGATGAGTCTGCCTGAACGCCGGTGGCCTTACCCGTCCGGTCTGATCCGGAATCTGTCTCACACCGCTGCCCTCGACCGCTGACATCCGCCGCTTCGGCGTCGCCTCCGTCACCTGCCCTGGGCTTCCTCGTATTCGTACAAGGCCATGGCGGCATGCCTTGCCGTCCGCCCTCCACCGACCACTCCGGGGGTTGACGATGTCCTTCGGTCTTCGGCGTACGTTCAACCGGTCCGCCCGGTCGGCCCGGCGTATTTCGCCGCCGGGCAGAGTCCCGGCGCGCTCATTCCTCGCGGCAGCCCTGGCCGGCGTCCTCGCGCTCAACCTGGGTGGCAGCGGAGTGAGTAGCCTGTCCCTGTCACCGGCTGGGCGCGGCGGTGACGCCCGCACCCCGGCGGGGGCGAGACCGAGTCAGGCGTGGGGCTCGGCGGCCAAGCGCGGGCACATCACACCGGGCCGAGCCAACAAGGAACTCCCGACGTCGCTGCGCGGGCGCTATCCCCTGCACCGTCTGCCACAGCAGGCAGAGCCGGTCGGCAACAAGGCCACCGTGGCAAAGTCGCCGACCGGCATGGCCAAGGGGTACAACCGGACGACCAGCCGCGAGCGGCCGACCGATCGTGACGCCCACCGGCGGGTGTACGACAACGCCGACGGCACGGTGACCACCGAGTTCTCGTCCGCGCCGGTCAACTATCGCCGCCCCGACGGTAGTTGGGCGCCCATCGACAGCAGCCTGGTGCCGGCCCCGGACGGTGCGGGCTGGCAGAACGCGGCGGATGCGACGGCGGTGCGCCTGGCGAACCGGTCCGACGCTCCCGATCTGGTCCGGCTGACGTTCGAAGACGGGGCGGAGTTCGGCTTCACCCTGGCTGAGGCGGCCGGGATCGAAGGCCAGGCCACTGGTGACGCGGTCACCTACGCCGGCGTCCGGCCGGGGGTCGACCTGCGTCTCGAACCACGCCCCGGCGGCGTCAAGGAGACCCTCGTACTCCATACCGCCGCCGCGCCGACCTCGTACCTTTTCCCGCTGCGGCTGCGCGACCTCACCGCGAAGCTCGTTGACGGGCAGATCGTGCTGACGGACAAGGCCGGCACGCAGCGAGCTGTCATCCCGCCGGGCTACATGGTGGACGCGGGTGACGGATCCCGCGGTCCCGCCACCTCCACCGGCGTGCGTTACGAGCTGGTCGACGCCGGCGGGCAGCCCACGCTACGGGTGACGCTCGACCGGGCGTGGCTGCAGGACCCGGACCGCCGCTACCCGGTCGAGGTCGACCCCACGGTCGGCCCGCCGGTAACCGGCATCGGCGCGGACAGCAGCATGTACGTGCACGGCAGAAACTCCATTTCGGGCAGCCAGGAGTTGCTGGTTGGACGAGCCAACCAGGCAAATTCCGCTGACGAGGCGAATGCGGCCGCCTACCTCAAGTTCGGCGGGCTGGTCAGCCAGCTGCGTAACCACACCATTCACGGGGTCGCTCTGTCGGTGGTCAACTACGACGCGGCATCCTGCAAGCCGCGTCCGGTCACCGTTCACTCGGTCACCGAGTCGTGGACCGCGGGCACCGGCCACTCGTACCCCGGTCCGTCGGTGGGTGGCGCCCTCGCCAGTCGCTCGTTCGCGCACGGCTATATCGCCCTCGGTCAATCGCAGTCGGCCTGCCCAGTGGCCAGCGAAATGTTTGACCTCGGTGTGGCCGGTCGCAACCTGGTGCAACGGTGGGTGAACGGGCAGCAGGCCAACAACGGCCTGTCGCTGCGGGCTTCCACGACGGATTCGACGGCATGGAAGCGGTTCGCCGGCACCGGCACCGCCAACCCGCCGAAGCTCTACGTCACGCATTCGCCGTATAACGCCTCGTACGCCATTCCGAAGCCGACGCCGGAGCCGCCGGTCCTGCGCAACCAGGACGGCAAGGTGAAGGTGACAGTGACCAACCTGGGCGCCGAGGACTGGACGCCGGCGAACTACTACCTGGCCTACCGCGTTTACAACGCGCAGACCGGCCTGGCCGTCTCCCAGCAACGCTCTGCCAACCTGCCGGCCACCCTCGCGCGGGGTGCGAAGGTGACTCTCGACGCGACCGTCAAGCGGTTGGAACCGGGGGCGTACTTCCTGGACTTCACCATGGTCCGTACCGGTGGCACGGTCTTCACCGACCACCAGGTTCCGCCGGGCCGGATCGTGCTTCAGGTCTTCGACGTGCCACCAGTGGTGCAGGAGCTGTACCCCGGCAATGGATACCAGGCGCCGACCCTGACTCCGCTGCTGTGGGCGCGTGCCGTCGACTCCGACGCCGCGCCCGGGGCGACGCTGTCGTTCAAGTTCGAGGTCTGCGACCGAAACGACGCCGGCGCGGCCACGAACTGCACGAACTCCGGCTATCTGACCAAGCCGTCGTGGGTGGTCCCGGCCGGGCGTCTGTCCTGGAGCAGGTCGTACCTCTGGCGTGCGTACGTCAAGGACAGTGCGAGCGAGGTGCGGTCACCGGACTCGGTGATGCTCACCTCGGTGCCCCAGCCCGACCTGCTGTCCCGCATCGCCGGTTCGCCGGACGCCGAGCGCGGCCGGGAGTTCGACGCCCAGGTCGGCAACTTCACGACCTCGGCGATCGACGCCACTGTGGCGACGGTGGGCCCGGAGCTGAACCTGCTTCGCACCTACAACAGCCTCGACCCGCGTACGTCCGGAGTGTTCGGGGCCGGCTGGTCCAGTCGGTACGACATGAAGCTCACACCGGACGATGACGGCTCCGGCAACGTGGTGATCCGCTATCCGGACGGGCAGGAGGTGCGATTCGGAAAAAACCCGGACGGGACGTACGCGGCACCCTCAGGGCGCGTGGCCCGGCTGACCGTGGACAGTGCCGGCTGGAAGCTGCTCGATCGCTCCGGCACAACCTACGAGTTCTCCCTGACCGGCAGGCTCCTCAGGATCGTTGACAAGATGTCGCGATCGATCAGGCTGGCGTACGACGCGATGACGGGCAGGTTGACGCAGGCGCAGGTCGCCAACAGCCAGACCAACACCGCCGGCCGAGCCCTGCACTTCACCTGGACCGGTGACCGGATCACCGCCGTGAAGACCGACGCCGTCAACGGTGCCCCGCTCACCTGGAGCTACACCTACACCGGCAACCTGCTCACCAAGGTTTGCTCACCCACCGACGCCTGCATCGGCTACGAGTACGCCGCAGGCTCGCACTACCGCACCGCGGTGCTCGACGCCCGCCCCGACTCCTACTACCGCATGGGAGAGGCTGAGGGCACAGCTGCGGCCAGCGACGTCGCGATCAATCTCGGAAAGGATGCCGGCACCTACAAGAACGTCACGTTGGCGCAGCCGGGTGTGGTCGAGGGCACCAGCAACACCGCAGTCGCCTTCAACGGCACGTCGTCCCACGTCGAGTTGCCCAAGGGCCTGGTGAAGAAGAGCCGGGACGTGACCGTCGAGCTGTGGTTCAAGATCGGCCTTACCCAGACGGGCGGCCCGTTGCTCGGCTACCAGGACAAGGCCGTCGGCACCGCCGCCACCAGCGGTGTGCCCGTCCTCTACACCGGCACTGACGGCCGGCTACGCGGCCAGTTCGCCGGCGGCACCGTCGCGCCGGTCACCTCGGCCGTCGCGGTCAACGACAACAAGTGGCACCACGTGGTGCTCTCCGCGATGGGCACCACCCAGACCATGTACCTGGATGGTGTCAAGGTCGGCGATCGTACCGGGCAGACCATCGAGCACTCGCTGCTGACCTTCAACCAGGTCGGTGCCGCCTCTGCCACCACGCCGACCTCGTGGCCGGGCTGGGGGAGCACTGCCCAGCGGTACTTCGCCGGTGTCATCGACGAGGTCGCCGTCTACTCGCACCCCATCGGCCCGGAGACCGTCGCCGCCCACTTCCGCTACGCCAAGCCTGCCGCGCAGCAACTCACCAAGGTCACGCTGCCCAGCGGCCGGGTTGCCAGTGAGGTCGCTTACGACACCACAACCGACCGGGTCAAGGAGTACACCGACGACGACGGCGGCACCTGGAAGATCGGCCTGCCGACCATCTACGGCGGGGACAACGACCTGCGGCGCAGCATCCAGGTCCTGGACCCGGCGAACCGTCCGCACCTCTACGAGTACGACGCCCTCGCCGGTCGCCTGCTGCGCTCAGGAACGCCACTGGGTCTGGAGACGCGGCCGGAGGACCAGCCGGGGGAGCCGACCCCCGCACCGACGCCGCCGCCGACCGAGGTCTGCACGCAGCCGGACCCGAACGACCCGGCGTTCTGCACGATCATCCCGGGCGACGCCGGTGGACCGATATTCGTCAGGCACCCGCTGAACGGGATGGCGGTCCGCACCTACTCGTACGACGAGGAGGGCTACCAAAGCAAGGTCACCAACGAGAACGGCGACTCGGTGGAGATGACCTACGACAGCAAGGGTCGCCTGGCGACCCGGAAGAACTGCCGCACCTCCACCCAGTGCTTCACCAGCTATTACACCTATTCGACCACCATCACCGACCCGCTCGACCCTCGGGTCGACCTGGCGGTGGAGTCGCGGGACGGCCGATCGAGCAGCCCCACCGACACGCAGTACCGCACCACGTTCGCGTACACGACGGACGGACAGCTGAGCAGCCAGACCAACCCGGACGGCAGCACGGTCGGGCACACGTACACCCACGGCGCCGAGGCTGCGGTCGGTGGCGGGAGTCCACCCGGTGGCCTCCTGAAAACCAGCACCGACGCCCGAAACAAGGTCACCAGCCACGCGTACCACAGCAACGGTGACCTGGCCCGGGTCACCGAGCCGAGCGGCCTGATCACCGAGTACAGCTACGACACCCTCGGCCGCCGCCTCACCGAGAAGGTCATCTCGGACACCTATCCCGCCGGCGTCACCACCACCTACACCTACGACGAACAGTCCCGGGTGAAGACGGTGACCGGCCCGGTGACCACCGAGGCGATCTCCGGTGTGCGGCACCAACTGCACACCACCAACGAGTACGACGCCGACGGCAACGTCACCAAGGTCATCGTCTCCGACCTGCTCGGCGGCGACCCGGACCGGGTCACCACCACGGAGTACGACGAGTACAACCGGCCGGTCAAGGTGGTCGACCCGGAGGGCAACGAGACCAGCTACGGGTACGACCGCTTCGGCAACCGGACATCGATGGTGGATGCCAACGACAACCGCTACGACTGGGCCTACACCGCGCAGAACAAGGTCGCCGAGGTGCGACTACGTGACTGGCGTAGTGATCCGGAGGGTGCGCCCCGGACCGGCACCGGCGACTACCTCGTGTTGCATTCCTACTCGTACGACATGGCTGGGCGCCTGGCCAGCGACACCGACGCCATGAAACGTCGGCTGGAGTACACGTACTACCGGGACGACCTCCTGCACAAGATCACAATGAAGGGGTTCCGGAACCCGGACGACAGCGAGCGCGACTACGTCGTCGAGGAACGGACGTACGACGCGGCCGGCAACCTCACTCTCAAGAAGGAAGCCAACGGCAGGCGGACGACCCAGTTCACGTACGACCGCGCCGGCAAGGTGTTGACCAGCGTCATCGATCCGGGCGGGCTGTCCCGGACGACCACCATGGCGTACGACCCCAACGGCAACGTCACCCGCACCACCCGCGGTGGCAGGTGGTCGAACGTTCCGTGGTTCGTCCCGGTCGAGAGCGAGGTCGTCGACTACACCTACGACGATGCCGGGAACCTGCTCACCGAGAAGGTCAGCTCGGACAGTGAGACCCGGACCACCAGCTACACCTACGACCGTCGTGGCCTGCGGGTGACCGCCACCGATCCCCGGGGCAACGTCACCGGCGCCGACAAGGCGGCGTTCACCACCACCTACCGCTATGACGAACTCGGCCGGCAAATCGGCTCCACCGGCCCGGCGGTCGAGGCGGAGAGCAACGACGGCCCGCCGGCCACCGTCAGGGCCGAGACCGCCATCGGCTACAACACGTTCGGCGAGCAGGTGGCCGCGCGCGACCCGCGCGGGCAGGTCTCCCGGATCGAGTACGACAAGCTCGGCCGCGCCGTGCGTACCACCGCCCCGTCCTACCTGCCACCCGGCGTCTCCGAGCAGATCATCCCGGAGACCCGCAGCAGCTACGACGGGCTCGGCAACGTCGTCGAGCAGATCCGCCCCAGCGGCACCACACGGTTCACGTACGACCAGCTCAACCGCCTCGTCGCCCGCGACGAGCCGTCGTCGACCAACGACGATCGCGCGATCACCCGGTACACCTACACCCGGACGGGTGAGGTGCTGTCGGTCACCGACCCGACCGGAGCCCGCATCGAGTCCACGTACGACGACCTGGACCGCGCGGTCACGCAGACGCGCGTCGAGCGGCATCCGGTCGCGAAGAACCTGGTCACCCGGATGGCGTACGACGACGCGGGCAACCTGACCTCCGTGACGTCGCCGTCCGGCGCGACGACGACGAACACGTACGACGCGGTCGGTGACGTCATCCGAAGCACCGCCCCCACCGGCGTGACCATGCACTTTGGTTATGACTACGCCGGCCGCCAGGTCCGAACCGCCGACGGTCTCGGCCGTACCGTCCGGATCGGGTTCAACCTCTTCGGTGACCGGACCAGCGACTCCACGCTGAAGGACGACGAAACGGTCCTGCGGACACAGAGCTACACCTACGACGCCGCCGGCAACATGACGTCGTCGAAAGACCCGTACAAGACCGTCACCCGATACGAATACGACGCCGCCAGCCGGCTGGTGAAGCAGGTCGAGCCGGTGACAGACACCAGCTCCATCACCACCACCTTCGGCTACGACGTCGCCGGCAACCGCACCCGCTACACCGACGGCCGGGGCAACTCGACCATCTACACGTACAACACCCTGGGCCTGCCAGAGTCGGCGATCGAGCCGGCGACGGAGGCCCACCCGGCGGCGGCCGACCGCACCTGGACCGTCGGCTACGACGCCGAGGGCCGGGCCGTCCGGTTGAGCGCACCGGGCGGCGTCAGCCGGCAGCGGACCTACGACGCCGCCGGCCGGCTCACCGCCGAGACGGGCTCCGGCGGCGACACCGCGACCGCAGCGCGCAGTCTCGGGTACGACCAGGCGGGGCGGCTCACCAGCGTGAGCGCTCCGACCGGCACCAACACCTACACCTGGAACGACCGCGGGGCCCTGCTGTCCACCGTCGGTCCCTCCGGCACCGCCAACTTCACCTACGACGACGACGGCCGGATGACCTCCCGGACCGACGTGACCGGCACCGCCACCTTCGGCTACGTGAACGGCCGGCTCGACTCGCTCATCGACTCGATCACCGGCCAGGTACAGAAGCTGAGCTACAACGCCGCCGGCGACGTGAGGACCGTCGACTACGGCGGCGGCCGAATCCGCACCTTCGGCTACGACGACTACGGCCGGGTCAGCAGCGACACGCTGAAGAACGCCGCCGGGTCCGTGGTCGCCTCCGTCGCCTACGGGTTCGACCTGAATGGCCACCTGACCAGCAAGAAGACCACCGGCACCGCCGGTGCCGGCGACAACACCTACACGTACGACAAGGCAGGCCGGCTCACCTCCTGGACCGGCCCGGCGGGCACCATCGAGTACGAGTGGGACGACAGCGGCAACCGGGTCCGCGCCGGCTCGAAGACCGCGACCTTCGACGAACGCAACCGCCTGCTCTCCGACGGCGACTACACCTACGCCTACACCGCCCGCGGCACGCTACGCAGCCGCACCAGTTCCGGCTTGACCGAGCAGTACTCGTTCGACGCCTTTGACCGGCTCACCGCCGCCGAGGACCAGACCTACGGGTACGACGGCCTGGACCGGGTGGTATCCCGCACCGGGACGACCTTCACGTACGCCGGTCTCGGCGACGAGGTGGTCCACGACGGGGTGGAGTACTTCGCCCGTGGGCCGGCCGGCGAGTTGCTCGCCATCGGTCACGGCAGCAACGAGCGGCTCTCGCTGACCGACGCGCACGGCGACGTGGTGGCCGCTTTCGATCCGGCCAACACCGAACTGCCCGCGCTGAACGACTCGACCGCGTACGACCCGTTCGGTAAGAAGATCGGAGGCGTCGGCGACACCGGAAACCTGGGCTTCCAGGGCGACTGGACCGACCCGGACACCGGCCAGGTCGACATGGGCGCCCGCTGGTACAACCCGGGCACCGGCACCTTCACCTCCCGGGACAGCGTTAACTACTCCAGCGGCGATTCGATCCTCGCCAACCGGTACGCGTACGGCGCGGGTGCCCCGCTCGACTTCGACGACCCGGACGGTCACTGGCCGCGCTGGATGAAGCGGGCCGGCGGTTGGATCGCCGACAAGTGGAACTCCGGCACCCGGTGGGTCAGCCAGCAGTGGAACTCCCTGCCCAGTTGGTCCTGGCGCGGCCTTTGGGACTGGGGCAAGCGCCAGTGGGACCGTGGGGTGTCCGCCTTCCGGGCGGCGAAGACCTTTGTCGGTCAACAAATCGAAACAATTAAGCGCAAAACGGCGGAGGGATATCGGGCATACCAAGATGGCCGGCTCGGTGACTGGGCTAAACAAGAAGCCCGAGCGGCAGCCCACGAACTCAAGGTCAAGGTGCGCCAGGCGGCCAAGGCAGCGCAACGCAACCTGGTGAAGTTCACCAAGTTGCCGGTGGTCCAGGCGTTGACCAAACCGCTGATGGCCGCGGCGAAGGTGGTCTCCGCCACCTACAAGGTGGCAGCGAGCATCGTCTCGGTCTCCGCCCAGGCGATCAAGGACCCGGACAAGTTCCGGCAGAAACTGATGCTCACAGCGGCGGAGAAGTTCGCGCCGTTGGTCGAGGGCGCCACCGAGATGTGGGACAAGGCGACCCAGTTCGTCGAGGACCATGCCGCTGAGATCACCGGCATCGCTGTCGGCGCGATCGTCGGCGTTGGATGCGGCGCGGCGATCGGCTGGACCGGCGTCGGCGCGGTTGCCTGCGGCGCGCTCGCTGGTGCGGTCGGCTCGGCGGTCACCGGCTACATGAACGGCAAGCGCGGTTTGGACCTCGCAGGTGAGGCTGCCCTAGGTGGATTAGTGGGTGGTGTTACCGGCGGGGTCGCCTCTGTCGGTGGACGAGCCCTGCAGCACGGCGTGTCTTCGCTCGTCAATGGAGCTGGGGTCAAGGCGTCTGCAGGGCTGGCCGGCCAAGCGATGAAGCAGGAGATCAGCAACATCTTGCATGGCAGGATCACGGGTGGGCTGGCAGGGGACGCGATCGCCTTTACGCGGGCGACGGCCAGCCGCGACGCTTTGATCGACGATCTGTCCAGCCTCTCGAACTCGCAAAAGCGGAAGGCGGCCATGGTTGTTGGCGCATTCGACAAGTTTACCGGCAAGGCGGTGGCGGCGAGCAAGCGCGGGTTGACTGGGGAATGCAAGACGCTGCTGTGCGCGGAGGACGTCGCCGACCTGGCACTTGTGCAGAAGGCGGGGCCATTGGCGAGGCCATCGTCGTTCCGCTACTCAACTCCTTTCAAGATCGACGAGGGGGTCGAGTGGGACGTGTGCCTGAAGTGTCAACTTGATGGCCGGGGTCCGGTGCAGTTCCCGCCAGGTACGGTGATGAGATGAGCGTTGACTGGGAGTCAATTCAAGCTGCATCGGGAAGTGCCGCTAGCTGCCCTTTTGTCATCGACAAGCTCGACTCGCCGCGCAAGGAAGAGCGCATCTGGGCGTATAGGTACTTGGCTGGCGAGGTGGCCCCCCAAGGGCTGCTCTATCCTGCGGCTCCGTATGTGGCGGAAGAGATATTGGTGCGACTTGCCTCATGGTCTTCAGGAGGGAGGGTCAGTGGATTGCGGATCCTTGAGGAGATCGGCAAGGCGGACGCTCCGGCAGACTTCACGGTCAACTATCACGGCTCCGTCATAGGGCTGAGGCTCATCTCGAAACGGGTCGTGGAAAGCGCCATGGATATGTATGATGAGTTGCTGCGTAGCGAGGATTCCCAGGTCCGCAATGCCACGATGAGCCTGTTGACGGTCTTTACAGACCGAGTTAGTGAAGCAGAAAATTTGCTCACGCGATTCGTGGCGAATTCTGGCGACTCTGACGAGCGTGCGCGGGCGAGTCAGGCGATTGAAGATTTGCGGGAGTGGAACTCCGAGTCGGACGAGTACACCTCGACTGTTGATCCGGCTTGGCTGAAACGTGCTGCCGCGCACAAACGGGAAAAGTGGGAGGAAATACATGATGTGTCGCGCCGGCCGAGGCAAACTCGTATGGGGCGCCTTCGTGCGAGACTAATCGATCGGCTAATGGGCCGTGGTGACAGTTAGGCGTTGCTAACCCTGGGAACTGTAATCAGTCATCTATTGCTGCCTCTCCTGGTGGTGCATCCAAGATGCGCTCATGTCCGCCTGCCCTCGGTGGGCGCTCTAAGAAAATTATTGATACCGATTTGGCTCTTGACCCTGGAAGGTGCAACCTGTGCTGATCGGCCATACTGACAAATCCATGTGGCGACGCGTTATGTCGCTTGTATCGGTCGTCATCCTGCTTGCTGCAGGGCTGAGTCCTGGCTCCGCATCCGCCGACGCGGCCGGGAAGGGGGGCGACTTCGTACCCGCCAACGCCGTCCTGCTGGACACCCGGAACGGCACCGGTGGCGTGACCGGCGCACGGCCCGCTGCCTCCACGACGACCGTCACCGCCCTCGGCGTCGGCGGTGTACCCGCGAGTGGTGTGCGTGCCCTCCTGGTGGACGTCACCGCGATCACGCCCGCCGGGAACACCTACCTGACCGTCTTTCCGCACGGCGCGGCCCGGCCGGTCGCGTCGTCGCTGAACGCCGCCAAGGGCGAGGTGCTGTCCAACTCCGTCGTCGTCGCCCCCGGCACCGACGGGAAGTTGGACGTCTACAACCACTTCGACAGCGCCCACATCAAGCTTGATGTGCAGGGCTATTTCACCACGAGCACGACCGGCGTCGGTGGGGCGTTCGTGCCGGTCGACCACACGCGACTGGTGGACACCCGCACCGGCCATGGCACCAGCACGGGGCCGATCGGCGCCAATGGTGGCAGTCGTACGGTCACGCTGACCGGCGGGGTGATCCCAACCGGTGCTTCTGCGGCGATGATCGACGTCGTCGTCATCGGAGCGACCGCTCTCGGCCATCTCGCCGTCGCGCCGGCGAACCAGGCCAGCGCCGCGAACGCCATCGACTACCAGGCCGGAATTACCTCGATGGGCATGAGTGTGAAGCTGCCCGCCGACGGCCAAGTGGTCCTCACCAACCGGGGGGCCAGCACCGTGCACGTGCTCGTCTCGGTTCAGGGCTACTTCACCGCCGCGCCGACCACCGGTGCGGGCCTCCGCACGCTAACAGCCGGCCGGCTGCTGGACACCCGGACGGTCGGCGCGAAAACGCCGCTGCCGGCGGGTGGCACGGTCGACGTGGCGATCGGTGGTACGAACGGCCTGCCGACCCGGGCGATCGCGGGTGCGGTGTTGAACCTCACCGCGGTCAGCCCGACCGCCACCGGTCACCTGAGCGTGTGGCCACTCGACGCGACGCCAACGTCGGTGTCGGCCGGCAACTTCAGCACCGGACAAGTCGCGCGGTCCGGTCTGGCGGTCACCAAAGTCGGGGCCGAGGGCAAGGTCCGGGTCAGGAACAACAGCAGTGGGACCGTGCATCTGCTGGTCGATCTCCAAGCCTGGTT
Source organism: Micromonospora sp. KC721 (assembly GCF_004348355.1). NCBI lineage: Bacteria > Bacillati > Actinomycetota > Actinomycetes > Micromonosporales > Micromonosporaceae > Micromonospora > Micromonospora sp. KC721. Next base: position 24,693 of record NZ_SMJY01000066.1, read on the forward strand.
CGCTGACCCGATGCCGGAGCTGACGCCGTTGCCGTTCGCGCGAATGGCAGTGGTGCAGGGCGAGTCGGACGGGACGCAGCTGCGCAGGATCACCCTCGCGTTCACCGACAACGCCGGGCGTCTCCTGGTCGGCACGATGGATCCGGACCAGTATGGCCAGACCGTCTGGGCCCCGGCTTCCGGCCGCGAGGCGTACACCGGCCCGCCGTCGCTGCATCAGCGCGTGGACAAGGGAGTTCAGGTAGCGGCTCAGAACATCGACACGAACATCTGGTCGACCAGCGAGAACACCGGAACCCCCTACACCTGGCCCGCACCGTCGAACCTCGGCGGCTCGATGGCCGGCCCGCCGACCGGTGCGCAGCTCGTCAACAGGATCGAGGGGCATCCATCCAGTAAGGCCGATGTCCTTTTCGCCGTTGACGCGGATGGCCGGCTGTGGCACTACCGGCAATCGGGAACATCACCGGCCTGGGCAAGCCTTGGCGACGCCGACCTCGCCAGTCAGGTCGCCGTCGCCAACGAGGACGAGGGGTCGCTCCGGCTGGTTGCCCGCACCATCACAGGCACGGTGAAGACGGCGACCTACTTCCCGGACGGCGCACTGTCGAGCTGGACCGACCTGGCAGGTGACGTCACCGGCACGCCTGCGGTTGTCTCTGGGCTGGGAGGAAGGACCCGGATCGTCGTACGTGCCGCGGACGGATCGATCAGGACGAAGGTTGAAGTTTCGTCTACCTCGTGGTCAACCGACTGGGAGCGGATCGGCGACTTCACCGCCGCCGGTTCTCCCGCAGTCGTGCTGGATCCGGTGCTGACCCGGACCGCCGTCGTGGCGCGCGGGCATGACAACGAGATGTATGTCGTGTTCGAGACGAATGCCGGCTCGAACACCTGGGGCCAATGGAAGACGTTGAATCCGAATCCGGACGTGGCCTCGGACAATGCGGCCACCGATCCGGCAATCGCCACGATCTCGATCGGAACCGCGCCCGGACAGGCATTCATCGTCGTGTTCCGTAACCAGAACGGTGGTTTCCGCATCTACCGGCGGGAACTCTCCTTGCTGGACGGTGGGAGTTGGAGTACGGCGCGAATCTGGTACACCGGACACACCCAGCCGGCGCCGCCTGCCGACTGAGCGGCTTGGTCATCGACGAGTTCCCGCTGGTCTCTGGGCCGGCGGGGCTCGTCGTTATGGGCGCTATGCGCGAGCCGCCGATCCGATCGGCTCAGGGGGAGGCTCGGCTGGCTCCAGTTGTTCACCCCCGCACTGCCCCGATGAAGCGGCCGTCCCAGCCAGCTCGCATCCTGCCCGCCCGGGGCAGCGGTGGGTGGCGGACGCCAGGAAAGATCGTGAGTCGTTTCCAGCTGTCGTCGCTGAGGAGGGCTCATGTCCGACCAGTCCCCACCGGGTGCTCCGGAGCCCGGCCCCGCGGCCTCGTCCGGCTCGGGTGGCCAACCCGATCCCTCGGGTCCGGCGGTGCCCCGGCAGTCGAGCGGTCCCGACTCGTCGGACGCGCCCGCCGCGTCAGGCCCCGACGGGTCGGGTCGGCCGTCCACCGACGGTCAGCCGGTCGATCCGTACCCGTGGCAGCCGGCCCACACCTTCCCGC
>NZ_SMJY01000067.1:0-26209 GCF_004348355.1 Micromonospora sp. KC721
GTTCGGGGGTGAGTGTCACCCCGGTGGCCCGCAACGCCCCGATCAGGGCGTTCTGCACCAGGTACGAGTCGGGCAGCCGCCACTGGGCCTGTTCCGGGGCGACCACCCAACGCACCGGCCCTTCGGGCAGCCGGGTCGGCGGTGCGGCGATCCACGAGCCGGGCCCGTGCCGGACCACCTGGAAGCAGTGGTCGAGTTCGGGACGAAGCGGGTCACCGGGGCGGACCAGGAACATCCATCGTCCGGTCGGGGTGACCAGCACCGGGCCGCGGACGGCGGCGCCGGCCGGGTGCCAGGGGATCTCGTCGAGGACGTGCCGGCCGAGGTGGGCGGCCACCTCCAACACGTCGAAGGCCCGCCCGGTGGGCAGCAGTACGCCGTGCGGCCGGCTGCGCCACCAGTTGGCCACCCGAGCGGGGTCGGCGCTGGCGGCGTGCTCCCAGTCCTCCAGTGCCGGATGGCAACCGACGGTCGGGCAGCCGGCCCGGCCACAGACGAAGCGGCTCCGGGCCAGACAGGCGCCGGGGGTGACCGGCCAGCCGTGGATGGCGTACCGCACGGCGATCCGGCGCAGCCGGACCCGCTCGATCGACGGCAGTTGAGCGACCCGTGGTCCGACGTTCCTCCACATTCTCCGTGATCTCCCCTCGCCCCGACCGGACGTCCCACCAGGCGACATGTCGAGCACCGTCACTGCCATGACCCGCGATCGTTGAGCTGTCGAACGGCTCGTGCAACTTGCACGAAAAGTACGAGAACTGGCCGTACGGCCGACGTACAACCTGTGCGACCAGCGAAAACCTGAGACGGACGGACCACCGCCCCGACAGCGGAACCGTTCCGGGTCCACCGGACGGACAAGGGGGAGGAAAGCAGGGGATGGACGAGCTACCCATAGGACGGCGGGTCGCCTACTGGCGTAGTCGGCGCAAGATGTCCCAACAGGTCTTCGCCGACCGGCTGGGCAAATCCAAGAGCTGGGTCGACAAGGTCGAACGTGGCGTACGCCGGCTCGACAAGTTCTCCGTCCTCTACGAGATCGCCGACATCCTCCAGGTCGACGTGCAACTGCTGCTCGGCAAGGATCCGGAGCGACGCACCGACGCGCTCAACTGCATCGACCAGATCGAGGTGCAGGAAATTCGGGCCGCCCTGGAGCGGTACGACTCGATGAGCGCCTACTTCGACGCCGCGCCGTACCCGCCTCCCCTGGACGACATGCGCAAGGCCGTCAACCACGCCTGGCTCACCTATCAGTACGGCCGCTACGGGATGCTCACCCGGGCCCTGCCCAAGCTGCTGCGCGACGCCCAGTCGGCCGATGCCGGCTACGGCGGCGACCAGGAGCGGGAGGCCGCCCACCTGCTCGGGCAGGTCTACCAGATCGCCTCGTCGGTGCTGCGCAAGCTGGGCGAGTGCGAGCTGGCCTGGTTGGCCGCCGACCGGTCGATGGCGGTCGCCCAGCGTGCCGACGACCAACTGCTGGCCGGGGTCGCCACCACCCGGGTCTGCAACGCCCTGGTGGCGATGGGCCGGGCCCGCCCCGCCCTGGAGCTGAATGTCACCATCGCCAACCGGCTGGCCCCCGGTGGCCTGCACGACGCCGACCCGGAGCGTCTCTCCGTGTACGGGATGCTGCTGCTCCAGGGCGCGATGGCGGCGGCTCGCATCGGCGACTCGTCCACGGTGGAGGACCTGTTCACCGGCGCAGGCGAGGCGGCCACGCTGCTCGGCAGCGACCAGAACCACTACTGGACGTCGTTCGGCCCGACCAACCTGGAACTGCACCGCGCCGCCGCGGCGGTCGAACTGGGCGACGGCGGCCGGGCGGTGGAGATCCACCAACACATTCCGGAGCCGGCCTTCAACGCGCTGCTGCCGGAGCGGCGGGCGCACCACCTGCTCGACATCGCCCGCGGGTACGCCCAGATCGGCGACGTGGCCAACGCCGGCGAGATGCTGCTGCGCGGCGACCGGCTGGCCCCCTCCGAGATCCGGTGCCGGCCGATCGCCCACGAGGTGATGTCGGACGTCCTGCGTCGCACACGTGGTGCGCCGCCGCCGCCGATCGCCGAGTTGGCTGAGCACATGGGAGTTGGAGTATGAGCGCGGTGCCGGCCGGATGACCGGTCCACACCCCCGCAGCGAGCACCGACCGGTGCTCTACGTCATCGCCTGCGGTTCGCCACTGGCCCGGCACGTCGGCCGCCTGGTGGAGCTGGCCCAGCAGGTCGGCTGGGAGGTCTGCCTGGTCACCACGCCCGACGGCGCGAAGTTCGTCGACCGGGCCGCGCTGGCCCGGCTGACCGGCCACCCGGTACGCACCCACTACAAGAACGCCGGCGACCCCGACCTGCTGCCCCCGGCCGACGCGATGATCGTCTGCCCGGCGACGGTCAACACGGTCAACAAGTGGGCGGCCGGGATCACCGACACCCTGGCCCTGGGCCTGCTGGTCGAGGGGCAGGGCAAAGGGCTTCCCGTGGTGGTCGTCCCGTTCACCAACTCCGCGATGGCCGCCCATCCGGCGTTCCAGGCCGGGCTGTCCCGGCTGCGGGAGTGGGGCACGACGGTGCTCTTCGGCGACCACGTCTTCCCGCTGCATCCGCCCGGCGCGGCCGAACGGCACCTGCACGCCTTCCCGTGGGAGGCGGCGGTGGCCGCGCTGCCCGACCGGTGCGACAGCGCGGCGGCCTGACCGGCCTCCGCCGAGCCGGGGGACACGGACGGTGGGCGTGGCGGTACACGCCCACCGCCGCCGGTAAGCTGACCGGCCGTGAGCACAAGCACCGCACCGCCGACCGTCGCCGACGTGGTGGCGGCGCTGGAGCGCCGGTACCCGCCGGCCTGGGCCGAGCAGTGGGACCGGGTCGGCCTGGTGCTCGGCGAACCCGCCGCCGTCGTACGCCGGGTGGCGTGCGTGGTGGACGTGGTCGCCGAGACGGTGGCCGAGGCGCTCACCGCCGAGGCGGACCTGATCGTGGCGCATCACCCGCTGCTGCTGCGCGGCGTCTCCTCGGTCGCCCCGACCACGTACAAGGGGCGGATCGTGCACGACCTCATCCGCGCAGACGTGGCCCTGTACGTCGCGCACACCAACGCCGACGTCGCCGACCCGGGTGTCTCCGACGCCCTCGCCGCCCGGTTCGGGCTGACCGGGCTGCGTCCGCTGCACCGGCCGGCGCCGGGCTCCCCGGCCGAGGGGGAGGGCCGAGGCATCGGCCGGATCGGTGAACTGCCCACCCCGATGACCCTGGCGGAGCTGACCCGACACGCCGCCGCCGTGCTGCCCGCCACCGCCTGGGGCGTCCGTGCCGCCGGCGACCCGCGACGGCTGGTGCGTACGCTGGCGGTCAGCGGCGGCTCCGGCGACTCGTTCCTGGCCGAGGCGACCGCCGCCGGGGTGGACGCCTATCTCACCGCTGACCTGCGACACCATCCGGCCGGCGAACACCTCGCCGCCGGCGGGCCGGCCCTGCTGGACGCCGCGCACTGGGCGACCGAACGACCATGGCTGGACGACCTGGCCGCCCACCTGCGGGCCGAGTTCGGCGTCGAGACCTTGGTGTCCGACCTGGACACCGACCCCTGGACCCTGCACGCCGCCGCGCCCGCACTGGACGACAAGGAGCTCCACCGTGAAGGCTGAACCCGAGGTCCAGCGCCGCCTGCTCGACCTGCAGGCGATCGACACCGCCCTCACCCAGCTCGCCCACCGCCGCCGGACGCTGCCCGAGCGGGCCGAACTGGACACCCTCGCGCGGGAGCTGTCCGCGCTGGAGGACGAGCGGGTCCGCGCCCAGGTCGCCGTCGACGACCTGGACCGGGACATCGCCCGGCTGGAGAAGGACATCGACCAGGTCCGGGCCCGCAAGACCAAGGACGAGGACCGGCTCGCCGCCGGTACCGGCCCGGCCCGGGAACTGGAGGCGCTCCAGCACGAACTGGTCTCGCTCAACCGCCGGCAGGGTGACCTGGAGGACGCCGAGCTGGAGCTGATGGAGCAGCGGGAGACCGCGCAGGGCGTACTCGACGGCATCGAGGCCAAGCTGGCCGACGCGCGTGAGCGGCGCGCGGCGGCCGAGCAGCGCCGGGACGACAGCCTGGCCGAGATCGCCAAGGAGGAGGAGTTCAAGAAGTCCGCTCGCCGGCCGCTGGTCGCCGACCTCCCCGCCGACCTGGTCACCCTCTACGACCGGATCCGCGAGGACAGCGGTCTCGGTGCCGCGCTGCTCACCGCCGGGCGGTGCGGCGGGTGCCGGCTGGACATCTCCGGCGCGGATCTCGCTCGAATCCGCAAGGCGGACCCGAACGAGGTGGTCCGCTGCGAGGAGTGCCGCCGAATCATGGTCCGCACCAAGGAATCGGGGCTGTAGCCGGTGGCGGTGCGCGCGGTCGTCGTCGAGGCCGACGGCGGATCCCGGGGCAACCCGGGGCCGGCCGGCTACGGCGCGGTGGTCCGGGATCGGAACTCCGGCGAGGTGCTGGCGGAACGGTCCGAGGCGATCGGGACGACCACCAACAACGTCGCCGAGTACCGGGGGCTGATCGCCGGGCTGGAGGCCGCCGCCGAACTGGGCGCGGCCGAGGTCGAGGCCCGGCTGGACTCCAAACTGGTGGTCGAGCAGATGTGCGGCCGCTGGCAGATCAAGCACCCCGGGCTGCGCCCGCTGGCGGCGCAGGCCGCCGCGCTGGTCGACCGGTTCGAGCGGGTCCGGTTCAGCTGGATCCCCCGGGAGCGCAACAAGCACGCCGACGCGCTGGCCAACGCGGCGATGGACGCGGCCGCCGGTACCGGCACGGCGACCGAACCGGCCGCCGGCCCGGGAATTGCCGCGACCACCGGGACCGACCCGGCGACCGCCAAGCCGTCCTGGGAGCCGCGGCCCAGCTTCACCGCCACCCGGCTGATCCTGGTACGGCACGGCGAGACCGAGTGGACCGTCCAGCAGCGCTACGCCGGCCGCGCCGACGTCCCGCTCTCCGACACCGGTCGGGCGCAGGCGCGGGCCACGGCGGCCCGGGTGGCCCAGCTCGCCCCGTCCGTCGCGGCCGTGCTCAGCTCGCCGCTGTCCCGGTGTACGGCCACCGCCGAGGCGATCGCCGTGGCCCTCGGCGACCTCCCGGTACGCCGGCAGGACGACTGGATCGAGTGCGATTTCGGTGACTGGGACGGCCGGACCTTCGCCGAGGTACGCGAGGGCTGGCCGGGCGAGCTGGACGCCTGGCTCGCCTCCACCCGGATCGCCCCACCGGGCGGCGAGTCGTTCGTCACGGTGGGCGCGCGGGTCGCGAAGGCCGTGGCGGAGCTGGGTCGCGCGTACCCGGGGGAGACCGTGGTGGTCGTCTCGCACGTGTCACCGATCAAGCTGGCACTGCGCGACGCCCTCGCCGCCAACGACGCCTTCCTGCACCGGCTCTACCTGGACGCGGCCGGCATCTCCGTCTTCGACATGTGGCCCGACGGTGGCGTCGCGGTCCGTTCGGTCAACGACACCGCGCACCTCGCCGCACTCTGACGGCTACGCCGCCCGGCCGTCCCCGTAGCCCGTGGACGGTCGGGCGGATGCTGCGCGGCCTGCCGCCCGGTACGTCATTCGGCGCAACGGAATCGCCATTCGGCGCACCCGCCATCGGTCGACCCGGCGACTCGGGTGACCGTACGGCTACTCTCCGCCCGATCGCAGCAGACCGCGACCCTTCGGGGAGGGCAGATGAGTGATTCCGTGACGCCGCCGCCTAGGCCAAGGCCCGACGCCACGACGACGGACCCGACGGCCTCCAGGGCCAAGGACCACAGTTTCTGGAACTGGTTGCTTTTCGTCCCGATCGTGGTGCCGCTGATGCCGGCCCTGTTCAACGCCGACTCGCCCCGGTTCCTCGGCTTCCCGCGTTTCTACTGGCTGCAACTCGCCTACATCCTGCTCGGGGTGGCCACGACCACGCTGGTCTACCAGATGACCAAGAAGCGGGGTGGCCGGTGAGCGCGAGGAGTGAGCCGGGCCTGCGAGCCCCGCAGTCGCGAACGAAGGGGGTTCGGTGAGCGCGAGGAGTGAGCCGGGCCTGCGAGCCCCGCAGTCGCGAACGAAGGGGGTCCGCTGATGTGGCGCGACCACCTGACCGAGATCATCATATTCACGGGGTTGTTTCTGCTGGTCAGCGCGATGGGCTTCGTCGCGGCCCGGTGGCGTGCGCCACGGGACATGGCGCACCTCGACGAGTGGGGACTGGGTGGGCGCAACTTCGGCGGCTGGATCACGTGGTTCCTGGTCGGCGGTGACCTCTACACCGCGTACACGTTCGTCGCGGTCCCGGCGCTGATGTTCGGCGCCGGCGCGGCCGGTTTCTTCGCCGTGCCGTACACGATCGTCATCTACCCGCTGGTGTTCCTGGTGCTCTGCCGGCTCTGGTCGGTCTCGCACCGGCACGGCTTCGTCACCCCGGCCGACTTCGTCCGCCGCCGGTTCGACTCGCCGGTGCTGGCCCTGCTGGTGGCGATCACCGGCATCGTCGCCACCATGCCGTACATCGCGTTGCAGCTGGTCGGCATCGAGGCGGTGCTGAAGACGATGGGGGTGACCGGGGACAGCGCCCTCGCCCGGCACCTGCCGATCATCATCGCCTTCGCGATCCTGGCCGCCTACACGTACCAGTCCGGGCTGCGGGCACCGGCGTTGATCGCGTTCGTGAAGGACACCCTGATCTACGTGGTGATCCTGGCGGCGGTGCTCTGGCTGCCGCAGCGGTTGGGCGGCTGGGGGGCGATCTTCGACGCCGCCGACGCGAAGTTCGCCGCCTCGCCGAACCCGAACGACGGGTTGCTGCTCAGCGCCAACAACCAACTCCAGTACGTGACCCTGGCGTTCGGTTCGGCGCTGGCGCTGTTCCTCTACCCGCACAGCATCACCGGCGTGCTGGCCAGCCGGAACCGCGACGTGATCAAGCGGAACATGTCGGCGCTGCCGGCGTACAGCCTGCTGCTCGGCCTGATCGCGCTGCTCGGTTTCATGGCCATCGCGGCCGGGGTCAAGCCGCTGCCCGGGGCACGAGAGGGCACGGTGGACAGCAACACGGTGGTGCCGGTCCTGTTCGACCAGCAGTTCCCCGACTGGTTCGCCGGAATCGCGTACGCCGCCATCGGCATCGGCGCGCTGGTGCCGGCGGCGATCATGTCGATCGCGGCGGCGAACCTGTTCACCCGCAACATCTACAAGGAGTACCTCAAGCCGGAGGCCACCCCGGCGCAGGAGGCCAACGTCTCGAAGATCACCTCGCTGGTGGTGAAGGTCGGCGCGGTCGCCTGCATCGTCTTCCTCGACCCGCAGTTCTCCATCGACCTCCAGCTCATCGGCGGCGTGGTCATCCTGCAAACCCTGCCGGCGGTGGCGCTGGGCCTGTACACCCGCTGGTTGCACCGGGGCGCGTTGGTCGCCGGCTGGGCGGCCGGCATGGGGCTGGGCATGTGGATGCTCTACCAGATCCCGAACGCGGCGACCGGCCGGAAACACTTCGGCGGCTCGGCGTTCCCGCTGGCCGACTTCGGGTTCGACACGAAGAAGACCATCTACGTGGGGATCGTGGCCGTACTGGTGAACCTGGCGGTGGCGGCGCTGGTGACCCTGGTTCTGCGGGCGGCGAAGGTCGCTGACGGGACCGACGGCACCGAGCCGGACGACTACTTCGCCGACGAGGGCGACCCCCGGGTCACCCCCGGTGGCGCACCCGGCGCCGACGCGGCCCGCGAACCGGTCGGCTGACGGGTACCCGCCGCCCACCCGGAACGGGCGTTCGCGGCCGGCCCCGATGCCGGCCGCGTCGCCCGCCGAGGGCGTTGGCTTCGCGTCAGGGCGTCATTTCAGCGCAGCGCGCGCCAGAGCAGGTACAGGCCGACGACCGTGCCGAAGACGACGATCAGCGTCCTGAGCACCAGCGGCGGTAGGCGGCGGACCAGCCGTGCGCCCACGTACCCGCCCAGCAGCGTCGCCGGGGCCACCACGGCGACCGCCGCCCAGTTCACCGGGCCGAAGAGCGCGAAGACCACCACCGTGGTCAACCCGACCACGGCCGAGAGCAGGTTCTTCACCGCCACCACCCGGGCCAGCGTCGCGTCCAGCACCAGAGCCAGGCTGGCCACCAGCATCACCCCGAGCGCCGCCCCGAAATAACCGCCGTACGCGGTGCCGACCGCGACCATGGCGTGCACGCTGACGGTACGGCGGCGCGGGGCGAGGTCCGCGGGGTGCCCGACCAGGCGACGCAGCGGACCCTGGAAGGCGAGCATGGCCGTGGCGGCGAGCACCAGGAACGGCACCACCAGCTCGAACGCCCGGGCCGGGGTGGCCAGCAGCAGCAGGCAGCCGGCGACCGAACCCAGCACAGCGGTGGGCAGCAGCGGCCACAGCGACCGGCGGGGCGGCAGGTCGGTCCGGCTGCCCGCCACACTGGCGAGGTACCCGGGGAAGACCGCCACCGAGTTGCTGACGTTCGCCGCCACCGGCGGCAGCCCGATCGCGATCAGCGCCGGGAAGGTGATCAGGGAGCCGCCGCCGGCCACCGCGTTCACCGTGCCGGCGGCGAAACCGGCGGCGAGTACGAAAGCGGCATCGAGAGGATCCATGATGCCCCGAGGCTAGTAACCCGCCCGGCCGGCCGCACCGCCACCCCTTGTGCTCCGCTTCCCTCGGCCCGGGGTGGAATCCGGGGCGCCCGTGCCGTCGTTAGGATGAGGATGCGACGGACGAGTCGACCGGGCGGTCGCGTCGGCGGGCCACGGCCCGCCGCCGAGGAACGTCCGGACTCCACAGGGCAGGGTGGTTGCTAACGGCAACCCGGGGTGACCCGCGGGACAGTGCCACAGAAAACAGACCGCCGGCCCGTAACGGGACGGTAAGGGTGAAACGGTGGGGTAAGAGCCCACCAGCACCCCGGGTGACCGGGGTGGCTCGGTAAACCCCACCCGGAGCAAGGCCAAGCAAGGGCCGGTCATCGCAGGATGACGGCCCGGCGCAGACGCTTGAGGGCGGCCCGCCCGATGTCTGCGGGTAGGCCGCACGAGCCTGTCGGCGACGGCAGGCCGAGATGGATGACCGCCGCCGGCGCGGGCCCCGCGAGGGGTACGCGCCGGGCACAGAATCCGGCGTACAGGTCGACTCGTCCGTCGCCCAGCACGCCAGCCGCCACCGAACGGCGCTGGCGTGCTGTTTCTTCGGGTACCGCTGGAACGCGTACTGGTGCGGACGGCGAAAACAGACGCGGCGCTACACCGCGACTCGCGTGGCCCGTCGCAAGCTCTCGGCGATCACCCATGGGTATCCCCGGATCTTCGCGCACCGGCGCTGGGTCATGGCTGCCTGGTGGGCAGGACGACAAGAGGCCGGTGACAGGAGACTGCCATGCCTGGATCTGATGGCGCCGGTTGATCAATTAACTCACAGAGATCGAGATAAGAGCTTTAACCCACTCGGTTCCAGAACGGGCGAGTGTACTGCAGAATCTGGAGGCATGCGCCCACCGCCAGCAGCAGCAGGCCGACGGTTACTGCAAGGTCTGTCTCGGCGACATTGTAGATCATGTTGTACCGCCACGGCACAATTCCGGGCGTGCTGAAGGCGGCCACCACGGCCAAGGCGCACATCGACGGGGCCATGCTGGACGATATCGCACTGACGACGAGTACGACCGAGAGCAGAAGGAACCACGCCGAGAAGTACGAGTTCCGGTCGATTGATTGATCCAGCAAGAACGACATAGCCCATGCGACGGTCGTTCCACCAGCCACGAGGAGCAGCACCCACAGGCTTTGAGCTGCAACCCGGGGACGCGATCGGACCGCCTCCAGTTCCGTCGTACGGCTCGTCATGCTGCTCGCTACAGTGGCCGCAGGAAGCAGCATGAAAATTACGGCGACGGTATCCAGCGATGCACTGCCCGGAGGGGCGAACTGCAAGCCCAGAGCAGACATGCTGAATTGGGAGACGGCACCGACGACGGCCCACAGTGCGGCGTAGGCCGCGATGCCCGGTACGGTGACGCCACGGGCACCGGCGAAGGCCAATGCGATCAGGAGCCACGTGCGCAGCCCCGCCGACGTTGTCACGGCAGTGGGAGTGCCCGACAATTCCGGATCCCGTCCTGATTCGTCGTGATCCACGCGATCTGAGCGGATGCAGAGAGGCGGGAAAAAGTCTGCTGTGTCGCCCCGATCGCGGGATCCGTTGCCGCCAAGAGTTGAATGTCCGGCTCACCGGGGTAGTTGCTGCCGTCGAGGGAGATCCCTCTGGTGGTGAGCCACCACGAGTACAGCGTCAGCGCCATCCTCGCGCCAGCGGTGATTCCGGCATCGGTGTCGCCGGCTCCGAGACGCTGGCAGGGATGCAGGAAGACCGCAGCACCGAAACTCGCGTCGAGAGCACGGGGATTGATCTCGTGAGCCGGCGAGGTGCTGCGTTTGACGATAGGCACCAGCATAACGCGCACCGATGAAGGCGATCTGTGCTGTCGTAGTTCCTGTTCCAAGCTTTCGGTGGCCACTACCGTAGTGGTGGCGAAATCGGTCCCGACCATGGCGTCGGCGTTGGCCCTGACTCTGCCAACGTACTCGTCAGCAAGGTGCTGGTGCGCTCGGTCGACGCATATTGTGGGGCTGCCGGCGAAGCAGACCGCGCGATACTCGGTCTGCTCCTCGGAGCGCGTGCCGGCCGTGACAAGCACTGCTGAAAGTCCAAAGCTCGCGACCAGCACCGCCGTGTACGCGGCCCGCGTGGCGAGCAATGCCCACGCGAGCAGCGCCGTACCCAGCGCTGCCCAGAACACCGCCCGTCCCAAAAGCAATTCCACCGGCAACCGTAGGTAGGTACGATCGATCTGGTCCGTGAAGGAAATGTCGGCGAAAAGGATGTTTCCGCTGTAGGCGTCCCCGTAGATCAGCAGCATGTAGATGACATACGGAACGACTGCTGCCGTGATGGGTGCCAGCCGTGTCGGAGCGACACGGCCGACCACGGCACCCAGGCCGACACCCAGCAACACAGAGGCAAGCGTGCCCGCCAGCTCAACGACATTCAGTCGGCCGTGCGTAGCGCGGGAGGCTGTGATCGCCACGATGTAACCCAGCACCGCCGTGTAACCCATCACGCTCCCCAGCGCCACCATCAGCAACGGGGCGCGGTAGACCGCGAAGTGGGAGCGTGATGCGGTCTGGATCAGGTATTCGAAGTGGTGTCGCCGGGCCGAAGCCACCACCCATGCCGTCGATGCCGCCACGACGCAGCAGCCCCACAGCGCAGCCCAACCAACGGCTGCGCTGGCGCTCGGCCAGTGGCCGGACCATCGTTCGGACTTGGTGGCCACAACGACGATGCCCTGCAGTGCGGTGACGACCGCGACGGCGAGACCGACAATAAAATCTGCGGTATTGGCCTTGCCTGGCGTGATGCTTGTCACGGCCTCTGGCCGATCAATGCCTGGAAGCCGTTTCGCAGCGCACCGATTCCCGATTCCCCTCCACCGTGCCGGATCAGGTCTTCGACGGTTCCTGTCCAGCGGACCGCGCCTTTGTCGATGATCACGATGTGCTCGGCCAAGGCGTCGACGTCCTCAAGGAGGTGCGTTGCCACAACGACAACCTTCTCCTCACGGACATGACGGATGAGATCATGGAACGTGTCGCGCTGCTCCGGGTCCAACCCGGCGGTGGGCTCATCCAGAATGAGGACATCGGGATCCGCCACCAGTGCTGCCGCTAGCCCGGCTCGACGTAACTGTCCGCCGGAAAGGGACTTGAGCGGCTGGCGGGCACGCTCCGTGAGATCGACCAGTTCGAGCACCGCCCGGGTTCGCTCCGGGACGAGACGCGGTGGAATCTCCTTGAGCCAAGCGGCGTACGCCACGAATTCCTCGACCTTCATGCGAGGAGGGAAGCCGAAGGCCTGGGGAAGCCAACCGATACGGCGCAGCGTGGGCCGACCTGACGTGGGTGCCGCGCTGACCGGTCCACCGTTCAGGCGCACCTCGCCTGCGCTGGGACGGACCGCGCCGGCCAAGACGCGCATGAGGGTTGTCTTGCCCGCTCCATTCCTTCCAAGGAACAAATGGGCACCGTTTGTCAGTTCGAGCGACACATTAGCGAGAACTTTTTTGTCCCGTAGTGGAAGTCGATTTTTTGGATCTGAAGCACGTTCACCCCGGAGGCCGCACCATTGCTACGGACCTCATCATTCTAGCCGGCGCAGGCAGCGGGTGGACGGTTACCCCTGTCGGTTTGGATCGAGTGCTTTGTCCGCAGCCTTCACGAACGCCGACCAACGCCGAACCTTGTATTGCTGATTCCGCAGTGCGTCCGCTGGACACCAGCGGCGCGGGAATGGGAGAGCGTGCGAAGTTGCTGGTTCGCGGATTTCCCGCGCCGCTGGATTTGCGCTAGTGGGGCAGTGTTTTCAGTGCGAGATTAGCGCCGGATGGTGGCGGACCACGAACCGCATGGAGGTTGTTAACATCCTTGCATACTCGGGCCTTCACGCCCTCGAAGCTGCAGGGCCACGTGCCGATGAGCGCGGAAATCGTTCCGCCGCGGCTGACCAGAGAGGTGCGTCTCCACGCTCAAGACCTGGAAGTCCTGGCGAAGCTGCGCTGCTGCCCACAGCGAGCAACCACGATCGTGCAGGCTATCCTCGTCCTGCACCACGTCGAAGCCAACCGCTACGCAGGATGAAACGGCTCACTGCGCCGAATGGACCAGCTAGCACCCCACACCGTCCAGTCTCTGGCGTCCGAGCTGCGCGCACTCGGCCTCACTTCGGGCGACGTACTGCTGCTGCACTCGTCGAACCGGAACCTCGGGTTCGTTGCCGGAGGCCCCCAGGCAGTTGTGCGAGCGGTGCTGGATGTGCTCGGCCCCGAAGGCACCCTCGTCGTGCCGACCCACACGCCCGACAACACGGACCCGGCCGGGTGGCAGCATCCGCCCGTTCCCGAGGCGTGGTGGCCCGTGATCCGGGAGCACACCCCCGGCTTCGGCCGATCGTGCACACCGAGCCGGCGGATGGGTGTCATTGCCGAGGTGGTCCGTACGTGGCCGGGTGCTCTGCGCAGTAATCATCCGCAGGTCTCGTTCGCCGCTCTGGGCAGGAACGCCGCGAGCGTCGTGGACGGGCACCAACTCGACGACGCGTTGGGCGAGAACTCCCCGCTCGGCGCGGTGTACCGCCTCGACGGCAAGGTGCTACTGCTGGGATGCGGTCACAGATCCAACACCTCGCTGCACCTGGCGGAGTGCCGGCAGGTGTCGCCTCCGCAGGCGGTCACCGGTTCGTCAGTCCGACAGCCGGACGGGACAGACCGATGGACCACGTGGGTCGACGTCGTTGCCGATGAGGGCGACTTCGATCGGCTGGGTGCCGAGTTCGAGGCCACCGGTGCCGTGGTGATCGGTCAGGTTGGCAGTGCGGCGGCCCGCCTGATATCCCAGCCTGTTCTGGTCGACTTCGCGACCGCCTGGATGGCCGCCAACCGCCTTTGACGACACCGTGAGCAAGTGGTTTCCGGCCGGCGGATTCAGCCGTCGGCGGGGCTTGCCGCCCGGTACGCGGTGTCGTGATGGTCATCGGCTCGATTCCCGCGACCGGAATTCGAGGAGGAGCAGCTTGACCGACCTCGACCGTAAGCCACCCCGTCGTACAAAGGAGGACAGCCGCGGCGCCATCCATGCCGGGGGTCTCTACAGCATGGCCAGCGACCATGGCTCCGTCACCGACTACGACGGCAGCAGCACCATCGCGAAGTGGATCGGATCGCCCCGAACCGAGGCAGCCGCCACAAGGTGCGGCAGATGGTGGCATCCAGAGGCCGGGGACACCGCCACTTGCCGCAATCGGCGACCGGGCCGACCGGGCCGACCGGGCCGGCTGGGGAGCGCCAGCGCCAGCGCCGGCGTCAGCCGGCGACGGCCGTCACCTCGTCCCAGGTGGAGCCGGCGGGCAGGTACCAGGCGTCCGCCGCGGCCCCGAGGGCGTGGGCGATGACCAGACGGGCATGCGCGTCCAACTCGGGCAGCCGGTCCGGCGGGAACCATTCCACCGCCAGTGACTCGTCGTCGTTGACCCGCGCCGTGCCGGAGATCAGCCGGCAGTGGAAGCCCAGGTTCAAGTACTCGCAGCGATCCCCGTTCGGGTAGGTGTGCGGGTGCGACAGCACACTGCTGAGCCGGATCGGCTCGACGCGCAGCCCGGTCTCCTCCGCCACCTCGCGCACCACGGCGGTGGCCGGTTGCTCACCCGGCTCGACGATCCCGCTCACCACCGACCAGCGGCCGTCGTCGGCCCGCTGGCCGAGCAGCAACGCCCCACGCTCGTCACACACCACCGCGCTGACGCTCGGCAGCCAGAGCAGGTCGTGGCCGATGTGCCTGCGCATCCGCTGGATGTAGTCCGGTACGCCCATCCGGCGACCCTAGCCGCCGTGGTCGCGCCCCGCGCAAGCAGGCGGCGGGGGTCAGCCGCACCAGGGCGACGCTCCGCTCACCGACACGGTCGGTGTCGCAGCGCGGACAGGATCGGCTCCCGGCCGTTGTCCTGGTCATGACCGCCGACCATGCCGGTGTCGGCTGCCCGGGGCACCGGCCGTTCGGCGGAGCCGGTCACGACGGGCACACCACCCGTTCCAGCGCCACCGGATTCGGGCCGACCACCTGCGCGAAGCAGCCGTCCGCGGTGGCCTGCTGCCATCCGAAGAGGCTCGGCGCGGTTTTCGCCACGCGTACCCGGAAGACCATCCGGACCCCGGCGGCGGCGCGCTCCACGGTGAGCACCTCGACTCCCTCGGCGCGGTCGGCGATGCCGCGTAGCGTCGCCTGCCCGGCGGTCGGTTCGGCCAGCAGTTGCGTCCGCGTCCGTTGTGCGGTCGTGGTCACCTCGCGCGCCGCCCGCTGCTCCAACCGCTGCTGCGAGCGGTCCCGCAGCAGGGGCGTCATCACCGTCACCCCGACCACCGTCAGTACCACCGCGACACCGGCGGCGATCAGGCCACGCGACGCCCAGCCCGGTCTTCCTCCCCCGAAACGCACCTCGGGATTCTGCGTCACCGACCCCCTCGCCGGCTGTCCCGTCAACGTCAGACGAGTTTCGGCGTTCCCGCCCGCGCCCCTGTGACCAGGTCTAATGTGGAAGCCGACGAGTATTTACCCGATTCGGTGGCGGCCGGGCTGCTCCCGGTGCACAGTGAGCTCATGAGCGACAGCGGACGTGTCGGGCGCTACTACTGGTGCACGCGTCACCATCGGGTCGAAACCGATGTCGACCTGTGTGCCGCCCGGCACGTTCTCGGGCCGTACGCCTCAGCCGCCGACGCGGAGAACGCCCTGCAGCGGGTGCGGGAGCGTAACGAAGCGTGGGAGGCCGAGGACGCCCGCTGGGCCGGGGAGGGCAGATAGACGGCGCGGGACGGCCCGCGTCGAGGAACTCCGTGCCTCCGGGGGAGGCACGTGAGCGCATGCCCCAAGGAGGGAACCGAGATGGCCGAAGCACAACAGGCCACCCGCCCGGCCGCCAGGAGATCCGCCGCGACCGAGCGGACCGCCGGCACCACCCGGAGCACCCCCGCACGCCGGTCCGTGCCGGCCACTACGACGGCCCGCAGGGCACCGGCCGGTAAGGCGTCGCCGAACGCCTCAGGTGCCGGGAGCGGCCGTGCCCCGGCCACCACGGCGACCGCCGCGAAGAGGACCACGGCCGTGAAGGCGGCTCCGGCCAGGAAGACCACGGCGTCGAAGACCACAGCGGCGGCGACGAAGGCCCCGGCGGCGAAGAGAACCACGGCGAGGACGGCTCCGACGACCAGGGCCGCCGCCAGGAAAGCCCCGGCTGGCCGGACGGCGGCGAAGAAGGCTCCCGCCCAGAAGGCCACCACCAGGACCACCGCCGGGGCGAAGAAGACCACCGCCGGGGCGAAGAAGACCACGGCCGCGGCGAAGAAGACGGGTACGGCGGCGAAGAAGACGACCTCGGCCGCGGCGAAGAAGACGAGCATGGCGGCGAAGAAGACGACCTCGGCCGCGGCGAAGAAGACGGGCACGGCGGCGAAAAAGACGAGCACGGCGGCGAAGAGGACGACCTCGGCCGCGGCGAAGAAGACGAGCACGGCGGCGAAGAAGGCGGTGGCGTCGAAGACCACCGCCAGGAAGGCCCCCGCGAAGAAGGCCCCCGCGAAGAAGGCGACCGGCATGTCGTCGACCACCGCGCGCACGGCGGGCAGGCCGACACCCGTGAGGAAGGCCACGGCCCGTAAGGCCCCTTCGCGTACGACCGCCGCCCGCGGCAGCGCTCCGGCGGGCACCCGCTCGCGTGCGCGCAAGAGCAGCTGACCGTACGCCGAGTACCGCCCTCACGCGGGAGAGCGGATCATGCCCGGGGCTGCCAGGATTGACCCGTGCTCATCCGACGTGTGCTGGCGCCCCGCATCGACTTCGGTGCGCTGCGCCGCGAGCTGGGACTGCCGGACGCCTTCCCAGCCGCGGCGCAGCGCGAGGCGGACGAGGCGGCCGCCGCCGCGCCGCCCGCCGCGACCGACCGCACCGACGTCCCGTTCGTCACCGTCGACCCGGCGACCTCCCGCGACCTCGACCAGGCGATGCACCTGAGCCGCCGCCCCGGTGGCGGCTACCGGGTGCGCTACGCCATCGCCGACGTCGCCGCCCACGTACGACCCGGCGGCGCACTCGATGCGGAGACCTGGCGGCGCGGGCAGACCGTCTACCTCCCCGACGGCAACGTGCCGCTGCACCCGCACACGCTCAGCGAGGGCGCGGCGAGCCTGCTGCCCGACGTCGACCGGGCGGCGGTGGTGTGGACCATCGACCTCGACGCCGACGGCGGCACCGTGGCCGTGTCGCTGGAGCGCGCCCGGGTCCGCAGCCGGGCCAAGCTCGACTACGTCGGGGTGCAGGCCGCCGCCGAGACCGGGACGCTGCCCGAGCCGATCGCCCTGCTGCCCGAGGTCGGCACCCTGCTCACCGCCCGTGGGCTGCGTCGGGGCGCGGTCAACCTGCCGCTGCCGGAGCAGGACGTCGAACCCGACGGCGACGGCTGGCGGCTGGTGCTGCGCGGCCCGGCGCCGATGGAGGACCACAACGCCCAGGTCTCGCTGCTCACCGGGATGGCCGCCGCCGACATCATGCTCGCCGGCGGGATCGGCCTGCTGCGGACCATGCCGGCGCCCAAGCCCGAGGCGGTGGCCCGGCTGCGCGCCGCGGCGACCGCGTTGGGCGTGCCCTGGCCGGACGGGACCAGCGTCGGCGAGCTGCTGGCCGGGCTGGACACCAGCCGACCCCGGGCCGCCGCCTTTGTCGACCAGGCGGCCGAGCTGATGCGCGGCGCCGCGTACACCGCCTTCGACGGCGAGCCGCCCGAGCGGCCGGGCCACGGCGGGGTCGCCGCCGCGTACGCCCACGTCACGGCCCCGTTGCGCCGGCTGGCCGACCGGTACGCGACGGAGGTCTGCCTGGCCCTGCACGAGGGCCGGCCGGTGCCCGACTGGGCCAGGGCGGCGCTGCCCCGGCTGCCCGAGGTGATGGCCGCGACCGACCGCGCGGCCGGTGCCGCCACCCGGGGCGCGATCGAGCTGGCCGAGGCGGTGCTGCTGGCGCACCGGGTGGGGGAGAGCTTCCCCGCCGCCGTGCTCGACGTTGACGCCGCGCCGAACGGGCAGCCGAAGCCGGGCCGGCAGCCCGGCGGCACGGTGGCGTTGGACGACCCGCCGGTACGCGCCCGGTGCGTCGGCGTGCTGCCGCTGGGCGAACGGGTCCGGGTACGACTGGTCACCGCCGACCCGGTCCGGCGTATGGTGCTCTTCGCCCACGACTGATCCACGAGGCGGGATTCGTCACAGTGACGGGCGCTGCTGCCGTGCGGGACGGTTTGCGAGGATGATCGCATGGCTTACGACGCGACCAGGCTGCCCGATGTCTCCGGGCTGACCGTCGGCATCATCGGTGGCACCGGCGACCAGGGACGGGGGCTCGCCTACCGGTTCGCCCGGGCTGGTCAGCGGGTGCTGATCGGTTCCCGTTTCGCCGAGCGCGCCGCCGAGGCCGCCGCCGAGATCGCCGCCCTGCCCGGGGTGCCGGCCGACGCCGAGGTGACCGGGGCGGGCAACGAGGAGGTCGCCCGCGGCAGCGACGTGGTCGTGATCGCGGTGCCCTGGGACGGGCACGCCGCCACCGTCGCCGCACTGGCCGAGCCGCTGGCCGGCAGGATCGTGGTCGACTGTGTCAACCCGCTGGGCTTCGACAAGCAGGGCCCGTACGCGCTGCCGGTGCCGGAGGGCAGCGCGGTGCAGCAGGCCGCCGCCCTGCTGCCCGACTCGCGGGTCTGTGCGGCGTTCAACCACGTCAGCGCCCCGCTGCTGGCCGACCCGGAGGTCGACCGGATCGACCTCGACGTGCTGATCTGCACCGAGGACCGGGAACTGGTCGACATCGTCGGCGCACTGGCCGCCCGGATCCCCGGCATGCGTGGCATCTACGCCGGCCGGCTGCGCAACGCCCACCAGATCGAGGCGTTCACCGCCAACCTGATCGCCATCAACAAGCGGTACAAGGCGCACGCCGGCATCCGCGTCACCGACCTCTGACGCCGACCCGTCCCGCTGGGCGGAGATCCTGGTACGGAACAACCCCTCGGGGAGCCACTGCGTACCAGGATCTGTTCTGGTCCTAGCGGGTTGCGCGTTGCAGGAGGCGGCGGAGGGCGGGGAGGGTGAGGGCGCGGATGGCCAGATCGCCGAGCCAGACGTGGAACCGGCTGGGTGGCGCGTACTGGAGCATGCCCCGGCGGGCGTGGGCCTGCCGTCTGGTGACCTCCGGGCGGAGTCCGGCCTCCCAGTCCAGCAGGGCCGAGGGGACGTCGTCGCCGTGCCGTTGCAGGGCGGCGCCGAGTTGGTCGGCTCCGGCGAGTGCGAGGGCGGCGCCGTGTCCGGCGAAGAGCGTGACGCACCAGGCCGCGTCACCGAGCAGCACGATCCGGCCGGTGCTCCACCGAGGCATGATCACCTGGCTGACCGCGTCGAAGTAGGCGGCGGCGGGGTTCTGCGCGAGGTGGTGGAGCACGTCGGGCACGCCGCCGCCGAGGTCCCCGAACGCCGTGCCGAGCGCGTCCACCGGTCCGCGCTTGAGTTCGCTGGCCGGGTCGGTGCACCGGTAGGTGAAGAACGCCGATGACCGCTGCGGGCCCAGGTTCACCACCGCGGCGGTGCGTCCCGGGCCGATGAACGTGGTGGCGGACGGCTCCGGCACGTCCGCCACCGGGTGGCTCAGCGGAACGGCGCCCACGATGTACGGCAGGTCGACCTGGTGGTCGGCGCCGAAGCTGGTGGTACGGGTGGCGGAGTGCACGCCGTCGGCGCCGACCAGCAGGTCGGCCTCCTGGGTGGTGCCGTCGCTGAGCATCACCCGTACGCCGTCGGTGTCCTGGTCGATGGCGGTGACGGTGGTGCCGAAGCGGATCTGGGTGCGGTCGTGTGCCGCCGCGTACAGCGTGGCTTCCAGGTCTCCGCGGAACAGCGACACGGCGCGCTCACCGAGGGCGGCCTCGGCGATGGCGGAGGGCACGGTGAGCTTGGCACGTCCGTCGGCGCGGACCAGCACGGTGGTGAACAGGCCCACGTCGTGGGTGGCCAGCGCGGCGGTCAGGCCGAGACGCTCGGCGGCGTCGTAGCCCGGCCCGAGCAGGTTCACCAGGTAGCCGCTGCTGCGCCGGGCGGGGGCGCGCTCCACCACGGTGGTGTGCCATCCGTCCCGGCCGAGTCGCAGGGCGGTTGCCAGCCCGGCTATCCCCGCGCCGATGATCACTGCCCGCTTCATCCACCGCTCCCGCCACCAAGAATGAACAATTGCTCAAACAGTATGAGCGCATGTTCATACCTGCGCAACGTCGGCCGCGACCGGCGCCTAGACTTCGGACATGCCGCGCGGAGTCGCCATCGCAGAACCCAGGCAGCAACTGTTCGCCGCCCTCGAACGCCTGATCGCAGGAGAAGGGCCGGGCCGGCTCACCAGCCGGGCCGTGACCCGCGAGGCCGGCGTCGCCACCGGCCTGCTGTACGCGCACTTCTCGACCTTTGACGGCTTCCTGGTCGGCTACGCGGTCGACCGGGCCTTCCAGATCTCCAGCCGGGCAACCAACCTGTCGGAACGCGCCGGCTCCGGCACGGTCGCCGGCAATCTGAGCGACGCGGCCCTGGCGTCGCCGCTGGGCATGCTGCTCGCGGTGACCCGGCTGATGGCCTGCCGGCCCGAACTGGCGACAGAAGTCGAAGCGGTACTGGGCGACGGCGCCGCCGGGCTACGAGCGGTCGAACGGGCAACCGCCGACTACCTGACCGCCGAGCAGCAACTCGGCAGGGTGCCGGTGGACACCGACGTGGAGGCGTTGGCGCTGGCGGTGGTCGGCGTACTGCACCACGTCGCGCTCACGGGCGAGACCCAGCCGGCGGCGCAGAGCCGGATCCGGCGGACGATGGCCGCGCTCACCGCAGGCTTCCCCGCCGTCGCCCAGCCCGGGCGGGATCTGACCGTCAGCCCTCGCCACGCCGGACAGTCGTTGCCCACCGGCGGCGACCCGTCCTGAAACCCGCGAGGGCGAAAAGGAAACGCCGGTCACGGCGTGCCGGTAGGAGGGCACACCGCGACCGGCGGGTCGGTCAGAAGTTGATGGCAACGCCGGCCTTCTTGCAGGCGGCGGTGAGGTCCTTGCCGGCCTTCTCCAGGGCGGGGCTGTCGGCGGCGGCCATGTCCTTGGCCGCCTTGCCGGCCTCCGTGCCGAACGCGACCAGCGCGGGGGCCACCTCGCTACCCGGCCCGGCGGTCGCGGCCGTGTCAGCCAATCCCTTTGCCATCTCGGTGTAGGCCTTCTTGACTACCGGCGTCACGTCCTCACCCGACGACGCGGCCTTCACCAGAGCCGTCCTCGACTCGTCGCCGATCTTCTTCGCCGCCTCGCAGAGCTTCTTCTCGCTCGCCGGGTCGGCGGCGACGGCGGACGCCGTGGCGGCGGCGGCAGGGGCGTCCGCGACGGACGTGGTGGCGGGCAGCGTGGGCGTGGCCGTCTTCGACGGCTGCTCCCCGCCACACGCCGCCATCGCCAGCACGGACACACAGGACAGGACTACAACGGAAAATCGAAAGCGATGCACGGACGGACACCCTAGCGGTTTCCTCCGGTTCGTGGGTGCCCGTCCGTGTTCACCGGCCAGGGCCGGTCAGAAGGTGTGCTCGGCAGCCGGGAACTGGCCGCCGCGTACCTCCTCGGCGAAGCGGCGGGTCGCGTCCGTCAACGCACCGGCCAGGTCGGCGTACCGCTTGACGAACCGCGGCGCGCGGCCAGTGCGCAGCCCCGCCATGTCCTGCCAGACCAGCACCTGCGCGTCGGTGTCCGGGCCGGCGCCGATGCCGACGGTCGGGATGTCCAACTCGGCGGTGATCCGCTTGGCCACCTCGCCCGGCACCATCTCCAGCACCACCGCGAACGCGCCCGCCTCGGCCACCGCCCGGGCGTCGGCGAGCACCTCGTCGGCCGTGTCGCCGCGCCCCTGCACCCGGTAGCCGCCCAGGGTGTGCTCGCTCTGCGGGGTGAAGCCGATGTGCGCCATCACCGGGATACCGGCACCGACCATCGCGGAGATCTGCGCGGCGCACCGCCGCCCACCCTCCAGCTTGACGGCGTGGCAGCCGCCCTCCTTCATGAACCGCACCGCCGTACGCAACGCCTGCGCCGGCCCCTCCTCGTACGAGCCGAACGGCAGATCGCCGACGACCAGCGTCTGCCGGGTCGCCCGCACCACGGCCCGCACCAGCGGCAGCAGCTCCTCGGCGGTCACCGGCAGGGTCGTCTCGTAGCCGAACACGTTGTTCGCCGCCGAGTCGCCGACCAGCAGCACCGGGATGCCGGCGGCGTCGAAGATGCCGGCGGTGTACTGGTCGTACGAGGTGAGCATCGCCCAGCGCTCGCCGCGTTCCTTCGCGGCGATCAGGTCGCGGGTGCGCACCCGCCGGGTCGCCGGACCGCCGTAGAGGGCGGTCACCTCGGTCGGGGTGGACTCCACCATGACTGTCTCCTTTCCTCGAGGCCGCTGACGCGGTCCCCGGGTACCTGCCGCGATCGTCGCACCGGGCGACCCCGTCCGGGCAGGGTGCAGTGCAGGATGTCACTCCGCGTCGGTGCCCGCCCGTCCGGTGGTCGGCTCACGACCACCGGACGGCGGTGAGGTCGGGGCAGGTCAGCCGTTCTCCCGCCAACGGTTGGTGATCGGCAGCCGGCGGTCCCGCCCGAACGCCTTCATGGAGATCTTCGTGCCCGGGGCGGACTGGCGGCGCTTGTACTCGGCGATGTCCACCAGCCGGAGCACCTTGTCCACCACCGCCGGGTCGTGCCCGGAGGAGACCAGCCCGTCGCGGCCCAGGTCGCCGTCGACGTAGCCGATCAGGATCGGGTCGAGCACGTCATACTCGGGAAGGTTGTCGCTGTCGAGCTGGCCGGGGCTCAGCTCGGCCGACGGCGGCTTGCCGATGGAGTTCTCCGGGATCGGCGGGGCCTCGCCCCGGGCGGCGGCGTCGGCGTTGCGCCACTTCGCCAGCCGCCAGATCAGCGTCTTCCAGACGTCCTTGACCGGGTTGAAACCGCCGACCGAGTCGCCGTAGAGAGTGGAGTAGCCGACCGCCAGCTCACTCTTGTTGCCGGTGGTGAGGACCAGGTGCCCCTCCTGGTTCGACAGTGCCATCAGGATCACGCCGCGCACCCGGGCCTGGAGGTTCTCCACCGCCACCCCGGACAGCGACAGGTTGGCCAGGAAGGCGTCCACCATCGGCTGGATCGGCTCGATCCGGTAGTCCAGCCCGGTCCGTTTGGCCAGCTCCTCCGCGTCGGCGCGGGAGTGCTCCGAGGAGTACTGGCTGGGCAGGGAGACCCCGACCACCCGGTCCGGCCCGAGCGCGTCGACGGCGAGCGCCGCCACCACCGCCGAGTCGATGCCGCCGGAGAGGCCGAGCACCACCGAGGGGAAGCGGTTCTTGTTGACGTAGTCGCGCAGGCCGAGCACCAAAGCCTGCCAGACCTCGGCCTCGTCGGCGACCGGGGCCATCGTCCCGCCGTCGGCCGCCGGGCCCGCCGGGGCCGGCGGGATCGCCGCGACGGTACGCCGCAGCACCCGCATCCCGTCGGCCAACTCCTCGGCCTCCGGGCCGGGCGGGCCCGCCTCGGGCAACTCGACGTCATGCACCAACAGGTGCTCGACGAACTGCGGGGCGCGGGCCAGCAGCCGGCCGTCGGCGGCCACGATCATCGAGTCGCCCTCGAAGACCAGCTCGTCCTGCCCGCCGATCATGTTGACGTACGCGATGGTGGCGTCGGCCTCCGCGGCCCGGCGGCGGACCAGCGGCAGCCGGATGTCGTCCTTGTTCAGCTCGTACGGCGAACCGTTGATGTTGACCACCAGCCCGACGCCGGCCTGCCGGGCCACCGCGAACGGGCCGCCGGCCTGCCAGAGGTCCTCGCAGATGGTCAACGCGACGTCCACGCCGCCGACGCGCACCACGGTCAACGTGTCGCCGGGGACGAAGTAGCGGTCCTCGTCGAAGACGCCGTAGTTGGGCAGGTGGTGCTTGAAGTAGCGGGCCACCACCGTGCCGCCGTGCAGCAGCGCGGCGGCGTTGCGGGCACCCCGGCCGGGCTGGGCGTCCCCGGAGACCTGCGGCGGGCCATCGGCGTCGAGATAGCCGACCACCACCGGCAGGTCGCCCAGACCGTCGGCGGCCAGGTCGGCGGCGAGCTGGTCCAGTGCGGCCTTCGACGCCGCCACGAACGAGCGGCGGAAGACCAGATCCTCGACCGGGTAGCCGGTGAGCATCATCTCCGGGAAGGCGACGAGCTGGGCGCCGGCGTCGGCGGCCTTACGGGTCCCGGCGCGGACCAGCGCGGCGTTGCCGGCGAGGTCCCCGACGGTCGGGTTGACCTGGGACAGGGCGAGACGCAGGGTGGGCATGTGTTCATCTTGCCCCAGCCGGCCCGCGCCAATCCGCAGCGTCGGACGAGACGGCGGCCACCCGACGGGGGGGCGGGTTCGCCGGACGTGATCCGCCGGCCGGGACACCGCAGGACGCGCGCCGGCAGGTCGCGTAACGTCTGCTTAACCAGACCGGTGCAGACTGGGCGATCAGGCCGGGCCGGCCCCGGACGTAGTCGTGAGAGGTTGGGGAAGTGGACCGTCAGCAGGAGTTCGTCCTCCGTACGCTGGAAGAGCGGGACATCCGGTTCGTCCGGCTGTGGTTCACCGACGTGCTCGGCACGCTCAAGAGCGTGTCGGTGGCGCCCGCCGAGCTGGAGGCGGCCTTCGAGGAGGGCATCGGTTTCGACGGCTCGGCCATCGAGGGCTTCGCCCGGGTCTTCGAGTCCGACATGGTCGCCATGCCCGACCCGACCACCTTCCAGGTCTTCCCCTTCGAGGGCGGCGTCAGCGGCGAGAGCGCCCGGATGTTCTGCGACATCCTGCTGCCCGACGGCAGCCCGTCCTGGGCCGACCCGCGGCACGTGCTGCGCCGGATGCTCTCCAAGGCCGCCGAGAAGGGCTTCACCTTCTACACCCACCCCGAGATCGAGTTCTTCCTGCTGGAGAACGGCCCCATGGACGGCTCGGTGCCGGTGCCGGTCGACACCGGTGGGTACTTCGAGCACACCACGCACGCCGTGGCGCGGGACTTCCGCCGCCAGGCGGTGCTGGCCCTGGAGCGGATCGGCATCTCGGTGGAGTTCAGCCATCACGAGGTCGCCCCCGGCCAGCAGGAGATCGACCTGCGCTACGCCGACGCGCTGACCACCGCCGACAACGTGATGACCTTCCGGCACGTGGTCAAGGAGGTGGCGCTCTCCACCGGGGTGCAGGCCACCTTCATGCCGAAGCCGTTCACCGACCAGCCGGGCAGCGGCATGCACACCCACCTGTCGCTGTTCGAGGGGGAGCGCAACGCGTTCCACGACGCCGGCGACCCGATGAAGCTCTCCAAGGTGGCCAAGTCGTTCATCGCGGGGCTGCTCGCCCACGCCCGCGAGTACACCGCCGTGACCAACCAGTGGGTCAACTCGTACAAGCGGCTCTTCCCGCAGGCGCTGCCGGACCGGATCACCGAGAGCCCGGCGTACGTCTGCTGGGGGCACCTGAATCGCTCGGCGCTGGTGCGGGTGCCCGCGTACGGCAAGCCGAACTCGGCCCGGGTGGAGGTGCGCTCGCTGGACTCGGCGACCAACCCCTACCTGGCCTTCGCGGTGATGCTCGGCGCCGGCCTCAAGGGCATCGAGGAGGGCTACGAGCTGCCGCCGGGCGCCGAGGACGACGTCTGGTCGCTGTCCAGCGCCGAGCGGCGGGCCATGGGGTACGAGGCCCTGCCGGAGAACCTGGCCGAGGCGATCGACGTGATGGCCGAGTCCGAACTGGTCGCCGAGGTGCTCGGCGAGCACGTCTTCGACTTCTTCCTGCGCAACAAGCGCGCCGAGTGGGAGCAGTACCGCCGCGAGGTCACCCCGTACGAGCGGCAGCGCTACCTCTCGCTCTAGATCATCCTTGCGTCGGAGGACTATCGTCTCGTTCACCGTGCCGGCACCCCGCCGGCCGGTGGACGGGCGGAGGCGGTCAGGTGCTGGAGGATCTGCTCAGCGGAGCGTGGCAGAGCGTGGTCTACGGGGGCGTCGGGGTGATCCTGATGGCCGCCGGGTTCCTGCTGGTGGACGTGCTGACCCCGGGGAAGCTGCGCGAGCTGATCTGGGTGCGGCGCAACGGCAACGCGGCGCTGCTGCTGGCCGCCAACCAGCTCGGCATCGCCGGGATCGTCTTCACGGCGATCCTCACCAGCTACAGCGACTTCGCCAAGGGGCTCGCCTCCACGGTGATCTTCGGGCTGGTCGGCCTACTGATCATGGCGTTGGCGTTCTTCGTGCTCGACCTGCTCACCCCCGGGCGGCTCGGCGAGATCATCTGCTCGGACGAGCCGCACCCGGCGGCCTGGGTCAGTGCCGCCACGCACTTCGGTGCCGCGCTGATCGTCTGCGCCTGCATCGCCTGACGCCGGCTGTCGTACCCCGGGTCTAGCCCTCTCGGGGTGAACCGACCGGCAGCACTGTCAGCCGAGGGGGCGTCCGGTCCCGCCGCAGGGGCGGGACCGGACGCGAGGGGAGGG